>DATFEW010000257.1:0-4833 GCA_035250805.1 Pyrinomonadaceae bacterium | reverse complement strand
AAATCTATCCCAACCCTACGTCAGAGTGCAAAAATGCCTCACTTTGAAATTCATTGATGATGCCGGATAATCGAGCGGTCAATGGACGAACTGAAAATATTCTTTGCACGGGCGGGGAACGACGTTGACGCCAGGCTGAGTGAACTGGTGCACGAAAACGGCCGGCTGCACGACGCCATCCGCTGGAGCCTTTTCGGCGGTGGAAAGCGATTTCGTCCCGCAATTCTGTTCGCCGCCGGTGAAACCTTCGGGGCGCCTCGACGACAATTGGTCTCAACGGCTGCGGCAGTCGAGATGCTGCATACATATTCCCTCATACATGACGACCTCCCTTCGATGGATGACGACGACCTCCGCCGCGGGAGGCAAACATGCCATCGGAAATTTGATGAGTCGACCGCTATACTCGCCGGAGATGCCCTCCAAGCCAAGGCATTTCACACGATTGCCTGCGATGACCTTCTGAATCCGGCACTTTGCGTAAGTTTACTATCGGGGCTCGGGACTGCCGCGGCCCGAATGGTAACTGGGCAAAACCTGGATCTTGAAGCTGAAGGAAAAGGACTCGCGATCGACGAGATCAAGAACATACATGCGAACAAGACCGGCGCATTGATCGAGTTTTCGGTCGTTGCAGGTGCAATGATAGGCTCTGCGAATGTTTCGGAGATCAATGCAATGAGCGAATATGGGCAGAATCTTGGACTGCTTTTTCAAATAACGGACGACCTGCTTGATGTCACCGAGACAACTGCCTCGCTCGGCAAGACCGCGGGAAAAGATGCAAGGTCCGAGAAAGCAACCTACCCATCGGTCCTTGGTGTCGAAGGTACCAACCAACTCGCCGACGCCATTCATAAAAATGCTATTTTCGCGCTTCAGAAATTGGGTCAGCGGCATCATCTTCTCACCCAGATAGTTGAGTTCATAAGATATCGCCAATTTTAGCGTTGTTCGGATGAACGGCGGATGTACTGATGAAAGGTTTCTCGATGCTGAGTGGACTGCGTATCAGAAACTGCTTCGTGCAAGAGAGGAGGCAGCCAGGATCCTAAAAAACGAAATAGATCGTCTCGAGAAGATATGCAACTCGGACAAGGCGAAACTAAACGCCAATTATGTGAGCACCCTTAATCAATGTGCAGCTAACACTACCTGTTCTGAGGCGGCCAAGGCTGATTACGACAAGCGGATCGAGAAGGCCCAGATCTATCACGACGAGGGTATCTATGTTGCCCAGGGGAATGGACAGGCCGCAAAGGAACAGGCCAGCAGGATTACGAAGCGGCGGTAAAAGAGGCCCGAGAAAAATATTGCAGGAAGACTATCGGGCAACGGGTAGCGGGGGCGGACTGACCTTCTCCGGCACGGTTTGCGATCTCGAGAAGCCTTTTATCATCAACGGCCAGTCGCAATTGACCTTCATATTCAAATTTACACCGTCTTCGCTCACCACAGGGGCGGTCTCCGTCGGCGGTGGCGGTGGTGGTGTGACGCTACACAGCGTAAGCGGCACATACACCGTCACAGGCCTCGATACCGACAAGCCAACGATCGCCCTTTCGATGGAAAGCTTCAAGGGATCCTATCCGGGTGTCGGCACCGCCCAGGGCAGCGGCACTCGGAATATCGATCTGGTCCCTCTCGAGGGAAATGAATACGGAGGCGGAACATAACCAGCCACGCTTTGCCGTATGGTGCAGGCCTGATCGGTCGGGTTCAGACGATAGAACGCAGACCACGAAAGATATTTGGTGCATTTGATCCCTATTGCTGATATAGTCGTGGCGCACCCATACAGTTCTCCGGGTCTGAGCGCTTTGACCCTTCCCTCAAACCCTGATTGCCGTTTAGGCAGCCGTTCCGCAAAGAGCGGGACGGATGTGGCAGGGTTTCCACCAAAACCGAAACGCCGCCAACGACCTTCACTTCACTTCCGAGGATAAGAATGGACCATGAATGCACTGAAACTCGCTTTAGGACTATTTGCGCTAATTAGCTTGAGTGCGGTCAACGGCTACGGCCAGGAATTCACCCTGACCACGACGGCCCGCAACACGGTTTCCTCGAAAGCGACAATTGAAGTTCCTGCGCTTTCCGGCAACCCGGACGCAGTCATAATTGCCACGCCACTTGGCGATTCTGAAACTCGAAATCCGCATACCATCGGTGCGTGGTATTACAGCGGCAAATGGAACATCTTTAACACCGACCACGCAAACTTGGCAGAAGGATTGACCTATAAGGTCCAGTATTTCCTTCGGCGCGACGCGAATCATTTCGTACACGTGATGACCAAAGCCAACATTACCGGGAGCGGTTCCGTTATCGATAGCCCGGCCCTAAACGGTAATCCGAATGCGCAATTCACGATCTTTCAGAACCATGCACCCGACGATCGTACAGGTTCGCTCAACAAGCATGCTGCGGCGGCGGAATACGATGCTGCCGGCGGGAAATGGTTCATAAAGAATGTAAATGGCGAACGCCTGTTTCCCGACACGGCATACAATATCGTCGTTACGTCCGCCGGAAGGGCAGCGGTTAATCCGTCATTGCCGATCGCTACGCCGTATGTGCCGGTCGTCCCGATTACAACCGTTCCCGCGCCTAATGCTCCGCTCATGGTCGTCGTCCGGGAAGAGTGGACCATTCCGCATCAGACCAGCCTTGCCCTGACGCCGGGGTATTGCCAGATCATCGACGGTTATACGAATCCGAATATTCTTATCACGGATCACGTTATCGTCACGGGCCATCAGTATAATCAGGGCGCTAACTTGAGATGGACTGCGGAGGTCGATAACGGCTCTCTCCGGATAACTGTTTGTAATAATGCCGTTTCAGGCCACAGTACATCGGCTCACACCCATGTGAATGGTAAAAAATTGAATATCCTTGTGCTCCGTTAAAGGAGAATGTCGTCATGTCGATTAGCCGGCAAATTGTTGTTCCGCTCTTGGTACTCGTCATGTACGTTCTCGGCTGCGGCCTGTTTTCGGACAAAGGCGATGCTGAGTTGGTATTTGCTCCAACCGAAGTCGGCACACCCGAGGGCGAGAAGGTAACCAAAGAGATCGGGCCGGCGGGTGGAGCTCTAGCAAGCAAGGATGGACGGATAACCCTTACCGTTCCGAAAAACGCATTGACGGAAACGCTTTCGTTTTCGATCCAACCGATCTCGAACAAAGCAGGAACGGGAATCGGCCTTGCTTACCGGCTGGAGCCTAACGGGAAAACCTTTACCACGCCTCTCGATATCTCGGTCCGTTACGAAGATAAAGATCTTGAAGGTACATTTCCCGAGGCTCTATCGATCGCCTATCAGGACACGTCTGGGGGATGGCTGGCATTTACGACACCGCAGATAAACACAGAGAACAAGACACTAAATATTTCCACCACACATTTTACCGATGTCTCCGTCGTGACTTATCGACTCTTGCCGCAAAAGGCAACTCTCAGGGTTGGGGAGACACAATACTTGGAGGTGGTTGGATGTAGGAACGAGGGCAGCCTGCTAAACCGGCTTAGAAAACTGGTCGGGCGCGGCAGCCAGCAGATCTGTGATTCGTCCTCTGTGAGCCAACCGAGCTGGTCAGCCCAACGTGGGACTATAGTTCCCAACGGAAAGGGTGCCTTGTACACGGCACCCGCGAAGAAACCATCTCCGAATGTTGATAAAGTTCATCTTACTTACATATATGGCGGGGGAAACGGTTCAATTGGCGTATACGAAGCTGAGATCACGATCGTCGACCGGGGATACCGGGCTAGCGGTCAGGATGGTCCGGTGGTTTATTCGGGTACTGTATGTAGCCTCGATAGTCCGTTTGAGATCGCTGGGAATCATCCGATGCTCGTTTATCCGTTCAAGTTCGTTCCTACGTCGCCGACGACGGGTACCATGAGTTTTAGTGTAGGTAAAGGATCGTTACAATTTGCGGGAACAGGCACATATACGGTGGAGGGGATCGATACCGAGACTCCGCGGCTTGTGCTAAAAACTTCGAGCACCGCCCGTGCTCCGGGTGCCAGCAGTTCAGGGAGCGGACCTGCAACCATTAATCTGGCTCCGCTGGAAACCGGTGAATGTAGATAGGAGGACCAAATGTTGAATCACGCAGCGAAGGTTGTGTTCTGTCTGACTATGGCAGCATCGCCGATCGCCGTTCTCGCCCAATCGAAAACTCCGGAGGAGCGGGTCAAAAGTTTCTATTCTTGGTACCTGAAGTCGATCAGCGATGGCGCGGACCCTTCAAAGAATAAGACGATGATGAATTCGCATACGTCGGCTCGACTAAGCAAATGGTTTTACTCGAAAGCAGGCCAGGATATGGACGCCGATTACTTTGTACAGAGTCAGGATTGGAGCGAGGAATGGGCCGATAGCATAGTCGTTGGTGAGCCATCGATAAAGGGAGTGACGGCGGTTTTAAACATCACCCTCGGCTCGACCAATAGTGATTCGGACACGCCGTTGATTATCAGTCTGATTAAAGAGGGTGGGGTTTGGAAGATCGATCGCGTCGCGGCTGGCGCTGCGACGATTCAGGCCGCAGCAAAACGCCCCGCGTTACCGGACAATTTAGCGACTTTCGTCGGCCAATATCCGGCGAAATTGATGAAGGTCCCGTCGGTAAGCCGCAGACTCAAGGCCTTGCTCAGCAAGAGCTATCCCGATTTCGCTGATTCGATATCCGTTCAGCACGAAATAACAAAGGACGGTGACTTTCTGTTGGCATCGGGGTGCATGCAGCACATGTGCGACAGCAACGGGGCGGTGTTTGTCATTGACCTCAAGAACAAACGAATCCACGCGGCAATCTTCGA
>DATFEW010000238.1:0-3541 GCA_035250805.1 Pyrinomonadaceae bacterium | reverse complement strand
CGACACCCAGGTTCTCTGCAAGCTGACGCGATACTTCCGTCTTGCCGACGCCCGTAGGCCCGGAGAAAAGAAACGACCCGACCGGCTTTGTCTGATGGCCGAGTCCGGCACGCGAGATCTGGATGGCATCAACGATCCTGTCTATCGCCTCGTCCTGGCCGAAGATGTATTTCCTGATATCGTCGCGAAGCGTCTTGAGCCGGTGCCTCTCATCGGCAACGACCGTTTTCGGAGGGATCTTCGCCATACGGGCGATCGTGTTCTCGACCATCGGCACGGAAACCCGCTTTGGCCGTTTGCTGACCGGGAGCAGTTTGACGGAAGCACCGACCTCATCGATAACGTCGATCGCCTTATCGGGAAGAAAGCGGTCGTTGATATATTTACCGGCAAGCTCCGAAGCGGTGCGGAGCGATTCGTTCGAATACCTGACGCCATGGTACTGCTCGTAGAAGTTTTTCAGCCCCTTTAGTATCAAATAGGTCTCATCGATCGTTGGCTCGCTGATCTCGATCTTCTGAAAACGCCGCGCTAGCGCGCGGTCGCGGTCAAACGCCGCCTTGTATTCTGCGAACGTTGTAGAACCTATGCAGCGAAGCTCGCCGGCGGCAAGCGCGGGTTTGAGAATATTCGATGCATCCATGGATCCGCCTGAGACCGAACCCGCACCGACCACCGTGTGGATCTCATCTATGAACAGGATCGCGTTCGGTTCCTTTTTTAGGTCGTTGATGATCGCCTTGAACCGCTGCTCAAAATCGCCCCGGTAGCGGGTGCCGGCAAGCACTGCTCCCATATCGAGCGCGAAGATCTTTGCATCATTCAGAATGTCAGGAACGTCGCCCTGACTTATCTTTAGTGCAAGGCCCTCGGCCAATGCCGTCTTGCCGACCCCGGCCTCGCCCACATAAAGCGGATTATTTTTCTTTCGACGACATAGGACCTGGATCGTTCGTTCGATCTCGGCCCCGCGTCCTACGATCGGGTCTATCTGTCCTGCCGCCGCGCGCGCCACCAACTCGGTAGTAAAACTCTCAAGAGGCTTCGCTGCGGGATGTGATCCGCCGCCGTGAAATTCTTCATCATCGTACATCCCGTCGGGCAAGGGATCGCTGTGCTCGACCTTCGAGATACCATGCGAGATGTAGTTCAGGATATCCAGCCGCGTTACGCCGTTCTGGAGCAAAAGGTAGACCGCGTAGCTCTGCTCAGCCTGATAGAAGGCAGCGAGAATGTTGCCGCCATCGACCGCCGATTGCCCGCTGCCCTCGGCTTGGAGCACCGCATAGTTGATCGTGGATTGAAATGTAGCCGTCAGTTCAGGGAGAGCTTTGGCGTCGCTCGGCAGCTTTTCAAGGACATTGGCGAAGTATTCTTCGAGTGCACGGGATAACTCCTCAAGGTTCGCTCCGCAGTTGAACAAGATCTCGCGCGCCGCGCGGTCTTCGAGCAACGCATAGAGTAAATGCTCAAGCGTTACGTACTCGTGCCGGTGCTTGACCGCCTGGTCAACGGCAAAACTTAATGTCTCTTCCAATTCGCGGGTCAGCATTCGTATTTATTCTAACAGTTTCCGTAACTCCATCCGCATCGCCGATTCGGCTTCCACTAAAAAGATACTATAATTGCACGACGCACGGATTCAAACCTTTTATAGAAGCGCTCATGAAGATCAGAACATTTGTCCCGATTGGATTTTTGTGTTGCCTTGCCTTATTCGGGCACACGGCATTTGCTCAAAAGGATTACTTTCCCCCGGCCGGGAACTGGGAACCACGAACGCCCGAGAAGGCCGGGCTCGACCCCGCAAAATTGAAGGAAGCGGTCGATTTCGCTATCGCAAGCGAGTCAAAAACCCCGAAAAGCCTTGAGCAAGCCCATCTTCAGTCGTTCGGCCGAGAGCCGTATGGCGAAGCGATCGGGCAGTTCAAAGACAGGGGTTCAGCAACAGGCCTCATCATTCGCAATGGTTATATAGTCGCGGAATGGGGCGATCCGACCCGCGTAGATATGACCTTCAGCGTTACGAAGAGCATCCTCTCCACAACGGTCGGCCTGGCATTCGATCGAAAACTCATTCGCAGTTTGCAGGATCGTGTGATTGATTACACAGCTCCCATAGCCGTTTACAAACCAGCCCAGAGGTTCGACACCGCGGAAAAACTCGGCCAGTCGCATTTCATAGATCTGTTCGGAACGGAGCACAACAGAAAGCTCACGTGGGACCACCTGCTCAGGCAGACCAGCGATTGGGAAGGAACACTGTGGGGCAAGCCAGAATGGGCTGATCGGCCCGACCGCGACTCCTCGACGTGGGGAACGCGCAAACGGCACGAGCCCGGTACGGTTTATGAGTACAACGACGTCCGTGTGAACGCGTTGGCTCTCGCGACTCTCAATGTGTGGCGGCGTCCGCTGCCGCAGGTCTTGAAGGAATTTGTAATGGACGAGATCGGCGCCTCGAACACGTGGCGTTGGTATGGTTACGAAAATTCGTTTGTGGTCATTGATGGCCAGATAATCCAGTCCGTGAGTGGCGGGGGCCATTGGGGCGGAGGGATGTTTATTAATGCCTACGATATGGCGCGCTTTGGCCTGCTGACCTCTCGAAACGGTAAATGGGGAAACAAACAGCTCCTTACTACCGAATTCATTCGCCAGGCAAAGACGCCGACCTCAGTCCAGCCGACCTACGGTTTTATGAACTGGTTCCTGAACACGGACAAAAAGCTATATCCAGCTGCCCCGGCGTCTGCATTTGTCCACCTCGGCAACGGAACGAACATCATCTATATCGATCCTGAAAACGACTTCATGATCGTCGCCCGCTGGATTGAGAACGGAAAGATAAATGAGTTTATTGAAAAGGTGATGGCGAGCGTTGTTCGCCCGGCACCCTGATACTTAGTCGGCTAGATACCCGAACTTTCCTTGCCTATAATCGTCGACGGCCTCGGCCAATTCAGCCTGCGTGTTCATAAGGAACGGCCCGTACTGAGCAATCGGCTCGTTCAGAGGTTCGCCGCTCATCACTAGCAAGATGCTATCTTCGAGAGCCTCGACTGTGAAATTCTCGCCTTCACGCGCGAACAACGCGAGATTGTTTGTCGGGAGCTTTTGATCGCCGTTGACCAGTGCCGACCCTTCGATCGCAAGGACGGCGGTTGTGTAGCCAGCCGGGAACGACATCTCGATAGTCTCTCCTTTCTTCGGCTTGAGATTGGAAAGATGTACGGGCGTAAAGGTCGTCGCAGGGCCTTTCACTCCGTTGAACTCGCCGGCGATGATTTCGACCTCGCCGCCCTGCGGCAAACTGACCCGTCCCATTTCGGCGTTCGTGATCGCCTGGTACTTTGGAGTGGTCATCTTGTCCTTTGCAGGCAGATTGACCCAAAGTTGAACCATCTGGAACGGCCCACCGGTGCGGTTGTATTCCAGCTCGTGATATTCCTTATGCAATAGGCCGCTCCCGGCGGTCATCCACTGTACGTCGCCTTCGCCGATCACTCCGCCGCCACCGCGGCTATCGTGATGCGCCACC
>DATFEW010000235.1:0-7099 GCA_035250805.1 Pyrinomonadaceae bacterium | reverse complement strand
GAGCATCGCTCCCTCGAGTAAAATGTCAGAGTTTCCGGCGACCTTGTAGACCATCAGATCGCGGATCACAGACATCAAATCGCGGCAGAAATTACGCAGGTCGTGGCCTTCGCTGATGAGTTGCTCTACGACCTCAAGTTGAGATTTCGCGTCGTGATCTGCTATCGCCTTTATCGATTTCACAAGTACGTCGCGGCCAGCCATCCCGAGGGCTCGCGTTACGTCCGCGACCTCGATACGTGCCGACGAAAAACTGATCACTTGGTCGAAATTGGACTGTGCGTCACGCATCGAGCCCTCGCCGGAGCGTGCCAGTTCTCGAAGAGCAGCCTCGCTGACATCGACCTTTTCGGTCTCAGCAATAAACTTCAGCCGCTCAAAGATCTTCTGCTGCGGGATGGTGCGAAACATGAACTCCTGGCAACGCGAAGTGATCGTTTCGGGCACCTTGTGCAGCTCGGTCGTCGCCATTATGAAGACGACGTTGGGCGGCGGCTCTTCGACCGTCTTCAAAAGGGCGTTGAATGACGAGGTCGAGAGCATGTGCACCTCGTCGATAATGAAGATCTTGTACCGGTCGCGTGCAGGCCTAATGTTAATGTTCTCAAGAATTATCTCGCGTATCTTGTCGACTTGCGTGTTCGATGCGGCGTCGAATTCGAGCACGTCGATCGAGCGGCTCTCCCCGATTTCCACGCAGGAGGGGCACGGATTCGGATCGGTCGATTTGCACGGCGTTAGGGTGGGCTTGTAGGTCTTATGGCAGTTCAGCGCCTTTGCGAGCAGGCGCGCGGTCGTGGTCTTTCCCACGCCGCGTGCCCCTGCAAACAGGTAAGCGTGATGCAGCCGGTCGAACTCAATGGCGTTACGCAGCGTCTGCGTAATATGCTCCTGGCCGGTAACTTCCTCAAAAGCCTGCGGCCGCCATTTTCGTGCGATTACTTGATAGTTCATCGATCGTGGAACGTGGGTCGTGGTTAATTGTAATTCAGGTAGTGGCGATTGGTGAAGTTGGAGAAAGTGATAAGATTTTGCCGTTATGAAGCTCTTCTACATACTGCTTGGATTATGTGGGGTTTATTTTTTAGCGAGTGCCGCTACGGAAGAAGGACTTTTGCCAAGCGGTCATGGCACCGGTCGCTGGTCTGAGATAATCCTTGGGTTGGCGTTCGTTGGATTCGCGATCTACCGGCTTTGGAAGAAATAGAGATGGCTTCAGACTTAACCGCAACACAGGCTGAAATTGCTACCGTTGCTCGATTCCTCGCCTAGCGGGTTCACAACTCAAACCTTGTGCGGAGCCTGAAGCCAAGCTCTAGGATAAGGGATGAAGGAACTGCCTGCAAAGTTCGTCCAAAAAAATAAGCCGCCCGCTTACGCAGGCGGTTCTGACAAAGATGGCGGAAAGGGTGGGATTCGAACCCACGGAACCCTTTTGAGGTTCACAGCATTTCCAGTGCTGCCAGTTCAACCGCTCCTGCACCTTTCCGGAAATCAGTGAATAACTAATAACTAATAACTAATAGCTAACAACTAATAGCAAAAGGGGAAAAAGGCGTGGCGGAGAGGGTGGGATTCGAACCCACGGTACCCGTAAAGGTACAGCAATTTTCGAGACTGCCCGATTCAACCACTCTCGCACCTCTCCGCAAACTTAAAGGATAAAGGATAAAGGAGAAAGGATAAAGTGTCGAGCGGGCTAGGTTCGGCGAGCTTTGAAGAAGCGCTGCATCAGTTGGCGGCATTCGTTGGCAAGGACGCCGGCGACGATCTCGATCCGGTGATTAAGTTTGTCGCTTGAGCAAATGCCGAAGTGCGTCTCGACAGCGCCGAAGCGTTCGTCGTGTGCACCAAACACGAGACGAGAGACCCGGGCATTTACAAGTGCTCCGGCACACATTGTGCAGGGCTCGATCGTGGAATAGACGGTTACACCAATCAGACGATAGTTGCCGATCTTCTTACCGGCTTCGCGAAGCGCAATGATCTCGGCGTGAGCGGTCGGGTCGTTGTTTGTAATGGTGAGGTTGGAGGCTACCGCCAGGAGTTCCCCGTTCGAATCGACGATGCAGGCCCCTACCGGGACTTCGCGGTTCTCGGCCGCTCGACGGGCGGCTTCGATGGCCATTTGCATCCAATGTTCTTGCGTTTGCTGCATTGTTGCAGAATAAATAGCAGAAGCCTGACCGTTGGAGGGCGAAATCGCGACCTTTTCTAGCCCTCCCTTACGGTCAGGCTTCCGCTTTTGAGATAAACCAAATCGATCGAGACCGAATCATACCTTAAAGTGGACGAGATCCACGTAATTCTTGCATCAAAATGCGTAAAGTGTTAAATCTTTTAATGTACGACGGCTCACCCGCCGCCTGCCGCTCACAACCCTCTGTCGTTATATGAAAGACGATATTCGGACCGCCACGATCGGGCCCGAAGAAGACATACATATTTCCGCAGTTCCCGAATCCTTCAAGGCATTTGCCGAGGAGGTCCGAAAGCGCAATCTCAAGCCACGGACCACGCCTGTTTCGATACCGCAAAAGCTTCAGCCAGCGGAATTTAACACGGCAATGTCGCACTTCTACCGAGGCGAGATCCAGCGATCGAACGTCTGGCGTAATCGGCTTGACGCAACGACGAACTGGGCCGTGATCACCGCGGGTGCGACGCTTTCGTTCGTGTTCAGCCAAGCCGAAAATCCTCACTTCGCCATCCCGATCAACTCTATCCTCGTTTCCATCTTTCTGTTCATGGAGGCTCGACGCTATCGTTACTATGAGGTGTGGGCGAACCGCGTGCGGGTCCTTGAGACAGGCTACTTCGCCCCGATGCTTTCGCACCGGACCATCCCGCCCGACAAAGAATGGGCGGATCATATATCGGCAGATCTGCTCGCACCGCATTTCACGATCAGTACGTGGGAGGCCGTCGGCCGACGGCTTCGTGCAAACTACCTATGGATCTTTATGCTGCTCGCTCTTTGCTGGACGCTGAAGATCTACATTCACCCGACGCCGATCCCGCTCGCGACTACAGAGGAACGTCAGCAGGCATGGGATATTGCGTTCGCACGGGCCCGCGTTGGCCTCGCACCGGGCGAACTCGTCTTAGTGGTGGGCGCGATCTTCAACATGCTGCTCTTCTTCGTAGCGTTCGGCACGCTGAAGCTTCGCGATTCGTCCAGCGAGGTCTTGCCGCTCGAGGATTTCAAATGGCATCCGTTCAAAGACGTCTCGAGCTGGGCGGGTGACAGTTTCAAGCGGCGCAACCCGATCCGTCGCTCGAAAAAGGCACGCCAACGAATGCGCTCAGTGCACAAAACCGAGAGCTGATCCCTGCCGGCATGAAAAGTTCCATCTTTGACACCGCCGGAAAGATCCTCCTTGTCCTTGCTCTCTTCGCGTACCCGACAGGGTTGCCACAGTCGACCTCTGTTTCGGTCGGACCGGCACCTTACCTCGTCCGCCAACTTGATAGCGAGTTGATGGGCCGGAAGATGAATTACGGCATTATCCTTCCGGCGAATTATCAAACCGAATACGGAAGGCGGTATCCGGTTCTTTATCTTTTACACGGTTTGACGGGACACTTTGAGAATTGGCTGAAGAGAACATCTGTTGCGGACGCCGTAAAGGATCTCGACATGATCATCGTTACTCCGGAAGGCGAGAACGGGTGGTACACCGACAACCACTTGAAAGAAGGAGTAAAGTACGAAAGCTACATCATCAAAGAACTGATCCCCGAGATCGGCAAGAAATATCGAGTACTGGAGGGCCGAGAAAGCCGGTGGGTCGCCGGTTTATCGATGGGCGGCTACGGCGCGATCAAATTCGGACTGAAATACCCGGACACGTTCTCGGTCGTCGGGTCGTTCAGTGGTGCGCTCGGTGCAGCAACGATAACTGAGAAATCGTTCCCGGGCGCGATCGGGAAGAGCATCGACGAGATCTTCGGACCGCCCGACGGGGTGATCCGAAACGCTAACGATCCGTTCGATATTATCCGTCGGGCGAGACCGGAAAAGATCAAGGCATATCCTTTTATCTATCTGGATTGCGGTACGGAAGATTTCCTGTTCCAGAGTAACCGGGAGTTCGCTGCTTTGCTTACGGAGAAGAAGGTCGCCCACGAGTTTCGTGAGCTTCCGGGCGGGCATACGTGGAAGTACTGGGACCAGCAAGTTAAAGAGTTTATTCAATCGGTCGCGCGGTTCACCGCATACAAGTATGAATAGATCATTCGTTTACCTAATAATTGTTTTCATATCTCCCGTTATTGCCCTTTCACAGCAAACAATTTCCACAACACCGGATCGGCAGTTGCCGATTCAAGATCAAACCAAGGTTATCGCGCAACTGCAGACGGGGGCACGGATAAACGAGATCCAGGCCGCCTTGCAAAAGGAAGGCTTTGATGGCTGGTTGTTTTACGATTTTCGCGGCAGTGATATTTTAACACCGCGGATCTTGAAGACCGAGCGACTGGGCGGCTCGCGGCGGTGGTTCTATTACCTTCCGGCGAAAGGCGAGCCGGTGAAGGTTGTGCATGCGATCGAGCCGGAGCAGATCGATGTACTTCCCGGCAAGAAATTGATCTACCGCGAATGGCAGCTTTTGAAGGACCAAGTTCGGAAAGCAATATTCGAGTCGCAAAAGCCGCGTAAAGGCGGAACTCCAAACATCGCGATGCAGTATTCGCCGAACAACGATATACCGTATATTTCGCGCGTCGATGCAGGCACTGTCGAAATGGTTAAGTCGCTGGGAGTGAACGTGGATTCGAGCGCCGACCTTGTCCAGCAATTCGAAGCCGTTTGGAGTCCGGAGCAGCTTGAGATGCACAAAGAAGCTGCCACCAAAATGCAGAAGATCATTCTAGAGGCCTTTGCTGAAATAAAGCGGCGGATAAACGAGAACATTCCGACAACAGAGAATGATGTTCAGCAGTTCATGATGAAACGATACGAGGAAGAGGGGATGAATCCTTCGCCGATGATCGTTGCGGTGAATGCCAACGCCGCGTCGCCGCATTATTTTCCGAGGGCAGGGAGAGGGGCACCTATAAAACGTGGTGACCTGGTGTTGATCGACACGGTAACAAAGGTGAAAAAACCGCGTGCTCCGGCGGCCGATCTTACGTGGGTCGGTTATGTGGGCGAAACCGTGCCTGAAGAATACACAAAGGTCTGGGACATCGTTTTTGAAGCGCAGCAATTGGCATTAAAAGCCATCCGCGATGCATTCAGAAGCGGGAAACCGATAACCGGAGCCAATGCCGATGATGTTTCGCGCGGCGTTATCAAGAAAGCAGGTTACGCGGACCAATTCCTCCATCGCACCGGCCACTCGATCGGCGAAGAGGGCCACGGAAACGGTGCAAATATCGATAACCTGGAGACACGAGACTTGCGGCGGTTGATACCGCGGACCGCGTTTTCGATAGAGCCCGGAATTTATATCGAAGGGAAGTTTGGTATTCGTTCGGAGATAGATGTTTACCTGACAGAGAATGACGCAGTCATAACAGCTCCACATCAAACTGAGATCATAGCAATTCTGAAGTAACCCTTTTTTAACGCAAAGACACAAAGACGGCAAGTCGCAAGAAATCAAACTTGCGTCTTTGCCCCTTAGCGTCTTTGCGTTGAAAATCGTTGTATGTTGGGATTCGCTGTTGAGCTATCAAGAGATGCCGGACACCTACTTCTAGAAAAATTCGGCCGGATCACGGCAATAACGAAAAAAGGGGACATCAATCTCGTCACGGAAGCCGATCTCGCATCGGAAGAATTGATCGTCGAGCGTATACGCTCCTATTATCCGAAGCACTCGATCCTCGCAGAAGAAGGCGGGGAGGTCATAACCATCGCTGGCGAGACGTCGTGGAAGTGGATAATCGATCCGCTCGATGGAACGACAAACTACGCCCACGGGTACCCCTGCTTTTGCGTTACCCTCGCCCTGGAACACGATGGTGAAATAGTCTTAGGCGTGACCTATGACCCTACGAGAAGCGAACTATTTGCCGCCGAAAAGGGCAGAGGAGCTACGTTGAACGGTAAACCGATCCGCGTTTCGGCCACGGAGAAACTTGGCGAGTCGTTGATCGTTACGGGCTTTCCCTATGACTTCAAACAACGTGACGATTTCGCACGGCATTTGAGGGAATTTCTCCTTGGATCGCGAGGGGTTCGGCGTGACGGCTCGGCGGCGATCGATATGGCTTATGTGGCGTGCGGCCGTTTTGACGGATTTTGGGAGGAAGGCTTGAATCCGTGGGACGTAGCGGCCGGTAAACTTTTGATCGAAGAAGCAGGCGGTGTTATCACCTATTACGACGGCTCGCCATTCAATATTTACAAACCACCCCTATGCGCGAGCAATGGGCGGATCCATAACGAGATGCTTGAGGTCCTCAAGTAATGGACAATGGACAATGCAAAACCTAAAACCTAAAACCGTCTCACTTTGGTCCGCCCTTTATCCTTTATCCTTAATCCTTTATCCTTTTAGAAATGGCTTGGTTCAAACGCGATAGACCGAAGATCGACGATCAGGCGGAAGACGAGGAGCGCAAGGTAAAGACCGAGGGCATCTTCGTCAAATGTCCGGAGTGCGACAATTCGCTGTATAAAGGCGAACTCCTTGAGTCACTGCAGGTTTGCACACATTGCGATTACCACTTTCGCATTTCGGCCCTGGAACGCCTCGAGAGCCTCTTTGACGACGGTAAGTTTGAGCGCTTGGATGAGGATGTTACCTCGGGCGATCCGCTCGAGTTCGTCGACACTAAGCCGTATAAAGACCGGATCGAGCAAGCTGCCGAGAGCTCGGGAATACCCGAAGCGATCATTTCGGGAAAGGGAACCATCAATGGGCATCTCGTCTTCGCCGGTGCGATGGATATGTCGTTCATCGGTGGTTCGATGGGTTCCGCGGTCGGCGAAAAGATCACACGTTTGATCGAACGCGCCATTGAAAACAAAGGAGCGTTGATAATTTACGCGGCGTCTGGGGGAGCACGAATGCAGGAGGGAACTCTTTCGCTCATGCAGATGGGTAAGATCTCGGCCGCGCTTTCACTGCTGCACGAAGCGAAG
>DATFEW010000230.1:0-13266 GCA_035250805.1 Pyrinomonadaceae bacterium | reverse complement strand
AAGCCATGCAACCTGGGGAGCGATGTTTCCACCGAAGAGCTTTCCTGCTTCGTGCCGGGCTGTCTCGACGATCTTAGGGTTTCCGGCGACTACCCCTGCCGTCAAATCGCTGTGCCCACCTAAGTACTTTGTCGCGCTGTGGATCACCGCGTCAACACCGAGCTCGAGCGGCCGTTGATTATACGGGGTGGCGAATGTGTTATCGGCCACCGTTGCGATCCCAGCCTCCTTCGCAATAGATGAAACTGCTTGAAGATCGGTAATCTGCAACAAGGGATTCGATGGGGTCTCGAGCCAGTAGAGTTTAGTATTCTCCTTAGTTGACTCGCGATAGTTTTGTGCTGTGGTAGCGTCAATAAAGCTTGTCTCAATGCGGAAACGGTCCTCAAGATAACGAAAGAGATTCGTGGCGGTCGAGTACATCGACTTGGGTGCTACTAAGTGATCGCCCGACTTGCACGCAGAGAGCACAGCGGCCGTAACTGCTGACATCCCCGAAGAAAATGCGACGGCCGACTCCGCATTTTCTAGTTCGGCAACGACCCTTTCAAGAGCAGCGGTTGTTGGATTACCGAGCCGGCCGTAATAATATCCGGGCTTTAGCTCATTGTGAATTGTGGCGGCCTCGTCGGCGTCGGGAAAGGCGAAAATGGACGCGGTATAAATCGGAACCGACAATGCCCCGAAATGATCACCGAGGTCACCTGCATGGACGGAGAGCGTGTTAAAGGATTCGGGTGCCATATTATTTCTGCTAATCGTACTTATACGAGGAAGAAAAGGCAAAGTCTGATCCGTCAAGTCGGGGTCGATATAAATCTGTCTTGACAGATATGTATTCCGTGGTACGATGAAACCTGGTAACCGCCGAATCAATACATATTACGTCGAGCACATATGAACGAACAACTAAATGATGTGGAACACTTATATCTGGCTTTTGGGGACAAGACCAGATTGCAATTGTTATATCTCCTGCGAGACGGCGAAGTTAGTGTCAATTCTCTTACAGAAGCGTTGAATACGAGCCAACCGAAAGTCTCGCGTCACCTTGCCTATCTCCGAACCATGAAGGTGGTCACAACCCGGCGCGAGGGGAAAAGTATTTACTATAAACTTGATCTACCTACAAATACATTTGGAGCTTCAGTTGTTGAAGAGACTATCAATTGGATCGATGCACTGACAGGAAATCCACCCGGCCCGAAGCAGCCCAAAGCCGAGCGAGCGGCGCCACCCCTTGTCGCGCAGCCGTTGTTCGAAAGCGAGGAGCTGCACGAGGCGGAACTGTTTACCGAACCCGAGGCAGAGTATTCCGAGCGAGAGATGGAGGTCTACTTGTTGTGATTCGGCACGTTCTCGTAGCCGTATGGGCAATGCCGACATTTATTCCCGCAACAATAGCCACGGCGTCTTAGGTAGTCTTCGGTCAGCACCAATAAACCATCTTCAAAATAGAAATCGACGCCCTCCTCCAAGGGTGTCGTCGGGTTCTTATCCGGTACGTCTTCAACGCCCATACAATGTCAGGAATTCGACATTACCCTTCGCACCTAGTATCGGCGACTCGGTTGTCCCCAGAACACGAAGCCCCAGTTTCGCGGCGGCTGAGTTCACGGTTTGGATCGCGGTCTCGCGTTCTTTCGGATCCCGCACCACGCCGCCCTTGCCGACCGCAGCCTTCCCAACTTCGAATTGCGGCTTAATGAGAACGATCACTTTTCCCGAATCCTTCAGGAGCGGTATGATCGCCGGCAAGATCTTAGTGACTGAGATGAAAGAGACGTCGATCGCGGCGAGATCGAATTTGACCTCAAAGTCATTCGGTAATAGATGTCGGGCGTTAGTGTTCTCTCTCAGATCGACACGCTCGTCGTTTCGTAATCGCCAGATCATTTGATTCGTTCCGCTGTCGATCGCAACGACCTTAACCGCGCCGTGCTCCAAGAGACAGTCAGTAAAACCGCCCGTCGACGAACCGATATCGAGGCAGATTGAGTTCTGAGGTGAGATTTGAAAGTGATCGAGAGCGTGTTCCAGCTTCAGCCCTGCCCGGCTTGCGTACTTCGTCTCGTCCGACACACCCTTCAAACGAATTATTGCCGACTGGGAAACCATCTGCGATGGTTTGTCGATTCGATTTTCATCCGCAAGAACCACGCCCGCCATGACCAGCGCCTGTGCCTTGGTCCTGGAGTCGGCTAGCCCACGGTCAACGAGGACCCGATCTATTCGCTCAGTCAAAGTCCGATCTTTCTGCGCCTCTCTGGTCATTTTGTCCCGCTTATCGCAATGCTATTCTATTGAAGTAAATGGCTGAACGAAAGTCGGATAGCTTCGCGAGATATGCGTGGTTTGCCCTCGCTTACAACCTGCTGGTCATCCTCTGGGGCGTCTTCCTGCGCGCCTCGCACTCAGGCGACGGATGCGGTCAGCATTGGTTGACGTGTCAGGGCGAGGCTATACCCTCCGCACCCGAACTCAAGACGGTGATCGAATTCTCCCATCGTTTGACCACGATGATCGCTGGACTCGTAGTGTTAGTCCTCGTGATCTGGGCGTTCAAGAAGTTTGAGAGAGGTCACCTTGTGCGCAAAATGGCCGCTCTATCATTTGTGTTTATTCTCATTGAGGGCGCCATCGGAGGCGGGTTGGTATTGACGGGGAATACCGCAGCAAATTGGACGCCAGCGCGTCCGTTCTGGACCGCCGGGCATCTGATAAATACGTTCCTTCTCATTGCTTTTCTCGCGCTGACGGCGTGGTTCGCCGGACATGAAAACGTGGAGAGGAGGCGGTTATCGCTGCGCGATACTGTATTGATCGTGATCGGGATCGCCTTGATCCTGGTTGTAGGGATAAGCGGGTCGATGGCGGCGCTGTCGACCATGCTTTTTCCGTCTCTGTCGGTCGTCGAGGGCCTTGCGAGCGATTTTGACCCGGATTCTCACATGCTTCTTCGGTTGAGAATATTTCACCCGATACTTTCGATCTTCGCGGCCGGCTATTTGCTGTTCCTTTCCGGCTTGATCCGGCGTAGCGATGTTGGCTCCCCTGAGGTGGCGAAATGGGCGAAGGCTCTCTCGGCCCTTGTTGTGCTACAGATCGTCTTTGGGGCCGCCACCCTTCTAACGTTGGGCCCAATAGTGATGCAGCTAGGCCACCTCCTTTTGGCAGACCTTGTCTGGATCTCGTTCGTCCTGCTTTGCGCCAGTTACAATACGAATACCCTCGTTCGCGAGTTTAGTTGAGCCCTCCCACGTTATATTCGTGCACACACCGATGGTAAATATGTCCTGACTTCGCTATCATTTGCAACACGGGCCAATAAAATTTCGTTTTACAGATTGGCCCCCAAGGATGCAGAGAAGGATCCTGATCATTGACGACCACGACGATCTCGCCACCGCGACCGAAGAGGTTTTCACACATCTCGGACATATTGTTGACATCGTTGACAATCGCGAAGATGCGCTCAGGATAGACGATATCGCGGATTACGACCTCGTCATTACCGACCTTGACGTCGGACGGCCTTCCACGAGGTATGCTAATAACGGCACCCACCCCGTGTGCCTTCCAAATGTTGATTCAACTGAAGTTGCAGGCCACGTAAAGGCCTTCAAGATCTGCGCGTCGAATTATCGACGGGAGGATTTCAATGAGGAAGAGCTGCGGGACCTGATCGCGCTGGTCCTCGATTACAAGATCCGGTTTGTAGATACGTCCGAAGTTGTCCAGGATCTTCACGAAAACATCGAGTTCGAGTTGCCGAGTGCCATCTCTTTGATGCATATAGTTTTAGAGTATCTGCTTAAGCGTGTTGAGAAGCTTGGGGTCGTGAAATCGGAACAGTCGAACCTCTATGTCGCGCTTGACGAGGCATTCGTAAACGCCGTCAAGCACGGTAATAAATACGACGCGACAAAGCTGATCCGTGTAACGGCCGAAGTCTCAAAAGAGGAAGCCCGATTTACCATTGAGGACGAGGGCGAAGGCTTTGACGTCCAAAATATTCCCGATCCGCTCGACCCCGAAAACCTATTCAAAACCAGCGGCCGCGGCGTCCTATTCATCTACAACATAATGGATGAGGTCAAATACAACGAGCGCGGCAACCGACTGACTATGATAAAGAAGTCGGACGCCAACGATCTGCCCAAAGAACCTGCGTAATGAGAGTCACGATCGGGCAGATCAATACTACCAACGGCGATCTTGAGGGTAATGTCGCAAAGATCGTGGCCGCGATCGAAAAGGCGAGATCGGACGGCGCCGACCTCATCGTTTTTCCGGAACTCACCACCCACGGCTACACTTCGCAGGACTGGTTTCAGGATGCTGACATCATCAGCCGCGCACTTGAGCCACTCGACAAGATAATCCCGGAAACACAGGGAATCACCGCCATCGTCGGCACCATTAGACCGAATCAAGACAAGGACGGGCGCCGCCTTTTCAATTGCGCAGCCGTGATTCACAACGGGAAATTAGTCGGTTTCGCCGATAAGACCCTGCTGCCGGAATACGATGTTTTTGACGACCCGCGATATTTTGAGCCATCAGATCACAGACAGATCTTTAAAGTGAACGGCGTCAAGCTCGGTGTCGTGGTCTGCGAAGATTTTTGGAACGACAAGACGTTTTGGAAGGAGCGCTTATATGAAAGCGATCCGACGGACGAGGTCATCGAGATGGGCGCCGATCTTGTTGTTTCGATAAACGCCTCGCCGTACAACAAGGGAAAGATCAAACTGCGTTGTGATATGGTTTCGCACCGTGCGAAGCAGCAAAAAGTGCCGATCGTGTTCGTTAATCTGATCGGCGGAAACGATGGGATCATTTTTGACGGAGCGAGCCTGATCGCCGATGAAGAAGGCGACATCATACTCCAAGCCTCGGCGTTTGAAGAGTTTGTGGAGACCGTCGAGCTTGATGTGCGAAAGCCCGACGCCCGCGGTATCACTGGCAGCGAACTCGAAGCGATCCGCCAGGCGTTGGTGCTGGGCATCCGCGACTATGCCCACAAAAACAAGTTCGAGAAGGTTGTTCTCGGACTATCCGGCGGAATTGATTCGGCATTGGTCGCGGCACTCGCCTGTGAAGCGATCGGTGCTGAAAATGTTCTCTGCGTGATGATGCCGTCGCCCTATTCGTCTGAAGGAAGCGTAAGGGATTCGGAGGAGTTGGTTGCGAATCTCGGCTGCGAGAGCCGGATCGAGCCGATCTCGGATACATTTGAAGTGTTGCTCGACCAATTAGACCTTCGTAAGCCGACAAAGAGCGGCGAATCGATTGCGGCGGAGAATATCCAATCGCGGCTTCGCGGACTGACCTTGATGGCGGTCTCGAATTCGGAAGGCCGACTTTTGCTTTCGACGGGAAACAAGAGCGAGCTAGCCGTGGGTTACTGCACGCTGTACGGCGACACTAACGGGGGTCTCGCGGTGCTCGGCGATGTGCTGAAGACCGAGGTGTGGGCGATTTCGCGGCATATAAACGCTTCGGTAGGCCGCGAGATCATTCCAGACAAGATCATCGAAAAACGGCCTTCCGCGGAGCTCGCCCCAAATCAGTTTGACCAGGATTCGCTACCGCCGTACGAGGTTATGGACCCGGTGCTGAAGATGTATTTTGAGCAGAAGGCATCGCCCACCGAGATCATCGCTGCCGGCCACGATGCGGACCTTGTCCTCTCGGTTCTCAACAAGGTTGAGCATCCAGCCAACGAATTCAAACGCCAGCAATTGCCGCCGACGTTGATCATTTCAAAAAACGCGATCGGCGTTGGGCGTCGCCGACCGATCACACACCGATACAAAAGGTAAGAAAACGTCGCAAGTTCCTCTGACTTGTCCGTTCAGTACACATCAGCAAGTGCTGATGCAGTTTTGAACGGAGTATTCTTTTTATGGCACGTTTCGATAGCCCTTTGAACAACATTAAGATCGCGAGCCCTTGCTCCGCGGATTGGGAAGGAATGTTCGGAAACGAGCGCAAGCGGTTTTGCGCGGATTGTAAGCTCAACGTCTACAATATTTCCGGCATGACGCGACCGGAGGCCGAGACGCTGTTGGAACAATCCGAAGGACGACTCTGCGTTCGATATTACCGGCGTGCTGACGGTACGATCCTGACGCAGGATTGCCCTGTGGGATGGGCGAAGGTAAAACAACGGGCCTCAATGATTGCTACTGCGGCATTGTCCTTGATCGTTAGCTTCCTGGCGGGTCTTTCGATAGTTGCGGCTTTCTCGCGGAAAGTCGATCTTGGTTCGCGTTTTCCGATACCGATCGCCAGCCCAACTCCGAAATACGAACCCCTGATGGGCGCAATGGCAATGCCCACGCCGAGTCCCACGCCGAAACCCTCGCAAACGCCGAGAATGGGGCGGGTCGTAATGGGAGATGTCAGCATGGAAACCAAAGGAGTGCTCATTCCAAAATCGTAAACATGTAAACAAGAAAGGCTCCGAGAAATGATCGGAGGCCTTTACCATCAAATATTTCAGAGATCATTTTTTCACGTAGTATCCTTCCCGCGCTCTCACCTTGAGATCAGAACGAGCCGGGATCCCTACGTTCACCTTGACGAACTTGTCCTGCGGAAAGTCTGTATCAGAGTAGTATTGGATCAAATACTGCGCCCGCAACTCATTCGCAAGTTGATTGAAGATCCGTTCCAGGACCTCTGTATTAGCCCTCATGTTTATTTGATTCTGGTAAACGTCTTTCGTATCGATCGGCTTAAACTTTGGAAGGAAGGCTGTACCGCCCGTTTCTTTTGAGAAAACATGCATGTTCTCCTGTCCGAACACGCTCATCTGGTTTAACTGATAAGAACTCCCCGCTGGGTTAATTGCGTAGTGCACGATGTCGGCGTCCTGAAGCGCTCTTAGTACTTTCGCGCGCTCACTGTTCTTCGCGCTGTTCTGCGCCTGCACTATTACTTTCCCTAGTTTTTTAAAATCCGGGTCAGGGCCCTTTTCCACGAGGTTGCGTTCATATTGCCGCTGCGCGCGCTGAACGCCCTCACTAAAATTATCTTCACCATCGGAAATTACCAGGATCACGCGGCGTCGCCCTTCAGGCGAGGTCGTTCTAAGATGCTGTGCCGCCATCCGTACCGTATCGAAGAATGCGGTCGCACCTTTCGTTGTCGAAATATTCATTATGCTCGCGATGGAGCGATCAGCCGTGTCGCGACCTTGTACCAGGACGGGTTTCTGCCCGACGGTATATATGATCGCCCGGTCATCAGGCCGTAGAACATCCTTTAAGAATTTTGCCGCAGTCTGCTGTTGAAATCTGAACATCGCGTCGGTACTCGCCGACACGTCGAATAGCAATGCGATCTCGAGCGGCACACTCATCGCATCTCCGGCCCTTTCCAGGGTCTGCGGACGCCCCTCTTCGAGCACTGTGAAATCCTTTGCGGTCAATCCCAGCACCGGGTCTCCGTTTGCGTTCGTCACAGAAACAGGCACGACAACAAGGCGCGAATCCACCTTTATGACTCCCTCCTCCTCCGTGATCTTCGGTGTAGGCGTCGGATTTTGTCCGTAGGAGGCAGCAAAGAGAATGAGGGCCAATGAAACGATCGCCGCGAATTTCCTGGAGAATTTCATATCCGTAGTACGATTGCGGGAACGAGGAAGGAGTTGCAGCAGAAAGCGAAAACGGAAGTGAGCCGCTTTCGCTTTCTGCAAGAATGAAGTTGTCAACGACTAATTGCCGTTGTCCGTAACCTGACGAACCTCGACATTTTGATTTATTCCACGGCTTACTAAAAGCTTGACCTCTACACGCCGATTAGCTTCACGTCCTTCGCGGGTCGTATTATCCGCTACGGCTTGAAGCTCACCGAATCCATACGACTGTCCGACACGCCGAAGCGGTATGTTATGGTTTTCGATCAAATAATCGATAACGGCACGGGCGCGTCGCTGGCTAAGAGCTTTGTTGTGTGCGGTCGAACCCTCGGCCGATGCAAATCCCGTAACTTCGATGTAGTAGCCCTTAAGGCCGCTAGATGCTGCAGCAACTTCGTCCAACATCATTTTTGCGTCTGGCGAAAGCACGGCGCTGTTTACACGGAAGTTCACGGTCTGGGTTGACTGAACGACATAATCGTCGATATCACTGATCCGCTTGTTGGTTGCGTTGACACCTGCGATGGCCGCGTCCGCAGAATCCTGTGCTGCCTTCGCTCCACCTCGTGCGGCATTCGAGATCGCCATTAGCTCATCTATCTGACCGGAAACACGCTGGGCGTTTTCTTCTGCCGCCGTTAATCGAAGTTCCGCGGGCGCAACCCTTGCATCGATCGATTGAGCAACTTCAAGATTCCGTTTTTCAAAACGGACCTTCGACGCATTAAGGCTGCCGCTTGCGTCGCCGGTCCCTTCGACCTCCAATGTAAGCCCGCGAACCAAAGCCGATGGTGCGAACCTATCACCACCGAAAAAAGCCTTATTTTTGATGCTGGCCGTCGGTGCGACAAGAACTCTGGTATCGCCACCGCTTAGGTCGCGAACGATGAACGTGTTGTCGTCCTCCTTTGAAACGATCACACCAGTGATCTTTGCCCTTTGGCCGGCCGGAATATTGCGAAGCTGCGCGTCCTGAGCCAACACAGCCGCTCCGGTAATGACGAGTGCTATAAGAAAAGCCGATATCTTTTTGAACATGTCCTTAATTCTCCTAATGATGAAAATGAACCGCTTGAACCGGCGAACAGACGCGAGATCGAGTTAATAAAGCACAAACGATTCACGTTTGCGGGGAACATCCGCGGTAGAAACTGTTTTGGGACATACAAGTTGTGTGCCAGACACAGCAGCGTCGCGGCTAACTTTTAACTCCTTGAGTTTGTTGAATTAATAGGATTGTATAGTAGAGTCTTACGGTTGAGAAAACGTCCCTATTGGATACAGCAAGGCTAAACCAAAAAGGCCTCGTATTGATTCGGTACAGTACATTAGAACCTTATTCAAGTCAAGAACTTTCAAAGGTGAACTCGTTGCGTTCTAGGAATTCCTTTATAAATGAGAGAAACTTCTCTGCGTCGGCTCCGTCGACAATCCGATGATCGTAAGTTAGGGCGAAGTACGCCATCTGCCGAACGACGATCGAGTCGTCACCATCGACAGTAGTCACCACCTTAGCCCGTTTTTCGATAGTGCCCACGCAAAGAATTGCTACTTGCGGTTGGTTAATGATCGGTGTTCCGTAGAGTCCGCCAAAAACTCCGGGGTTGGTAATGGTGAACGTACCCCCGGTGACTTCGTTCGGATTTAGTTTTTTTGTTCTCGCGCGATCGGCGAGATCGTTAGCTGTAACGGCAAGTTGCGCTAACGAGAGTGTGTCAGCATTTCTGATAACCGGAACTATCAGCCCCCAGTCGAGAGCGACGGCTATTCCTAGATTGATATCGGCTTTGTATATTATCTGGTCGCCGGAAACCTGTGAATTTACAACGCGATGTTGTTTTATCGCATTTGTTACCGCCTGAAAGATGAACGGCATGTATGTGAGTTTCGTGCCATATCTTTGTTGGAATTCATCTTTGTGTCGCTCGCGAAATCTGGCTACGTTCGTCATGTCGATCTCGTAAACACTCGTAACGTGCGCCGAGGTCTGCTTCGAGAACGTCATGTGGTCCGCGATCTTCTTTCGCATCACCGACATTTTTTCGATTCGGTCACCCACCATCGGCTCAACTTGTGGAGCCTCGAACGCTGTTTTTGGTACGACCTGCTTCGACGCCGGCAACGCTGCGTCTTTCCGAAGGAGATCCTGCGGACGAAGAGCTGCACCCGTTTCAATGAATGAGAGGATGTCCTTTTTTGTGACGCGGCCGCTCAATCCCGAACCCGGAATTCGCGTGATGTCGACGCCGTGCTCTTTCGCGATATTCCGGACGAGCGGGCTTGATTTCGTTCGCCTAAGATCGTCGCTGCTCTTATCACCATTAGCACCGCCATTGGCAGCCACCGGCATTGCAGCCGGCTGTATCGGCTCGGCAAAAGGTTCCGATTTTCGAACGTCTTTCGGTGGTGCTTCGTTAACGACAGGAGTTTGGATCTTGGACGTTGGACTTTGGATCGCGGCAGCTCCTTCAGCGCCGACGAGCGCTAGAACGGAGCCGACCTCAACAGTTTCGCCCTCCTGAACATTAATGGCGAGCAGCTTGCCCGCGGCGGGAGATGGCACCTCCGCGTCCACTTTATCCGTCGAGATCTCTAAAAGCGGCTCGTCCTTTTGGATCGCATCTCCTATAGACTTGAGCCATTTCGAAACTGTGCCTTCCGTTATGGATTCACCCATTTGCGGCATTACTACCTTGGTGGCGTCCCCGGTCGGTGCTGAGGTTGGGGCAGCAGTCGCCGGTCTCTGAGCCGCGATCGGTTGAGGTGTTGGAGGTTCGAGATCGACCGGCGTCGCCGGTTCACCGGCTTGGGATGCAGCAGCGACAACGGCCTGCGGTGCCGCCTGCGGCTGTTCACCGGCAGCACCGATCACGGCCAGAACCGTTCCAACCTCGACCGTGTCGCCTTCCTGATGGCGTATCTCAAGCAGCGTTCCCACTCCGGGACTGGGCACCTCAGCATCGACCTTGTCGGTTGAGATCTCAAGGATCGGTTCGTCCTTTTCGATCGCGTCTCCGACCTGCTTCAGCCACTTCGATACGGTGCCTTCCGTGATCGATTCGCCCATCTGCGGCATTACCACTTCAACGCTCATAACGTCTCCAATTCGGTGAAAAGCACTAACCAAACAGAATACTAGAAAATCGCGAAATAAAAAAAGGACGCCATAGGATGGGGCGACTAACGAATCTGGTGACGGATGTACTCGTCGAGCTTGCCGATGTTTGCAATGGTTTTTGGGATGACGATCTTCGACTGCTGTCTGGTTTGTAGATTAAGCTGGCCCGTGGGGTCGATCTCTGTCGAGACGAGATCGTCCCACTCGGCCTGGCGTCCGCGATAGGCAATGCCTTTCTCAAAAACTTTGACTTCGTTTCGTCTTTGAATCACGAAGCCGGTGAGAGTGAAGATATTTACTACGAAAAAGGCCGCGGCAAGGACGAGATAGATCATTTGTCCGCGCGCGCTGAACGCGAGGAGCATCGCGAGAAAAAAGAGAAATGAGACGATAGCGATTATGGCCGCCCGCTGTATGAAGGCGGGCGCAGTCAGATACGTACTAATAACCCTTCCGAGCTCGACTTTCTCCTGCTGCACATTGATATCGTACTCATTTCAGGCAAACTTCAAAATCGAACTATGCTGCGCGCGTTGGGTCGATGATGGCCTTGACCTCCGAAATCCGATTGGCAGGGAAGCCGCTTTCCTCCGCGTGCCGCTGGATCAGGTCGGGACTCGGAGCCGTGTACACGCAATAGATCTTGTCATCGGTCACATAACTGTGTATCCACTGAATCTCATTTCCGATACCGTCGAGCACGCTGCACGACTTGGCTGATGCACCGCTCAACTCCGTCGGCGACATACCGCCCGCTCCTGGAATGTCTCGTTCGATCACATATTTTGGCATTAACTGTTTCTCCTTTTATTTTTCAAGTTCTTTCGTTTCATCCTCCGTCTCATCACCGAATAGCTCGCTTACTGGGGTTCTTGGCGGCGGAAGCTCATCAATGTGGCCGGCAAGGTCTTTTTGGATCTGGGTAACCGCTTCCCGCGCCCGCTCGAAGTCGTCCGGCACTAATTTTAATGTAAGCTTGCCATCCTTGTTCGGCAGCTCTGCAAGCTTTGTAAAAGTTCGGGTGCGGATCTCGACCTTCGCACCGTGTTTCATAAAGCCTTTTTTGAATTTTACATCGAGCAGGTCGGAGAGCGGCAACCGTACTTCCTTAACGCCGCCGCCCAGTATGCCGAACAGCTTCGATTCAAACTCGAGCACGATCCCGGCGGACGAAAACTTGGCAATGCCGTTAACCGACGACAGCCCGCTTTCAGTCTTAAATGGAACGCTCGTAAAACTTTGCATAGGTGGGAACCCAGGCGGCCCGCCTGCAAAGATCGTATAGCGATCTACCGCCGCCTTAACAGATACTTCCCGATACCGAACAAACTGATCAACAGCCAGAAAAACTCAACAATAAATGCCGGTAAATTAAAACTGTAACAAAGCGAGATAATAATAAGTAACGCCCCGACGGCGTTGAGCAGGGAATACTTCAACTCCTCGCTGCGGACCCGCTCCGTTTGCAGCAGAACATACGTGACAATAATGAGCGCAACGCCGAGCGTGCCTATAATGTCGTACCAAGCCATACTTGATCAGTGTACGCACGTAAAAGATTGCTTGACGACCAGGCCACTCGGACCAACGCCCCATAAATACCAATCACAGCTATCAATAATTTTTACATCGACTGCATTTAGGTTTTCCTTCCCCATCTTGCCCCATATCAGCTTATGTGTAGAGTAATCCGTTCCATTTGTGCCTACCGCGATCACCCATTCACCTGGTCCATAAACGACTGCAGACCGGTAGCCAGTCAATCCCGTTTCGAGCTTCCATGTCTTGCCACCGTCTGTGGTGAACGCGAGATTATCTTTTGCCTCATCCGGCTTTTCGTAATTGCCTCCGACGATGACGCCGTTCTTGTCGTCGTACATGGCTATCGAAAAAATTCCGCTGCCAGGGGTGCCTTTCGTGATCGGGGTGTCGGCGACGGTCCAGGTGACACCGCGATCTATCGAGCGAAAAACCCGAGCATCGCTGCCTCCCGAGACGAGAAATACCCTGTTTTTTCCCTGCGTTATCAAGCAAGTACCGCTTGCGGCAAACGCCGCTTCTCCTTCCTTAGCGGCGGGCATTTTGTTGCTGACGATCGGTTTCCAATTCTCGCCATCGGCAGTCGAGATCAAGACATAATGACCGTCGACCGGATCGGACATCGCAATGCAACTTTTCCGGTCCCAGCACGCGATCGCATCGAAGAATGCCTTTTCATTTTTGTTGCGAAACTGCTCCTCCCACGTTTTGCCGCCGTCCGTCGTCTTGTAAATTCGCGAGTTCTCCCCGTTGCCGATGCTTAGGATGTAAGCCGTGTTTTCGTCGAATGCTTCGATGTCTCGAAAGTCGAGTTTTTCGGCTCCTGGCACGGCTATTACATTCCATGACTTGCCACCATCGACAGTTTTGATAACGGTCCCACCAGTGCCGCTTGCCCAAACGACTTTTTCATTCACAACTGACAGCCCGCGAAGCGAAGCAGTTGTGTCAACCGTCT
>DATFEW010000396.1:0-4565 GCA_035250805.1 Pyrinomonadaceae bacterium | reverse complement strand
GTGGCGGAAGTTCGCCCATTCGCTGAGGTTTGTCTTCGCGATGATCACGGCACCGGCTTTTCGCAATTGTTCGACGATAAACGCGTCCTGTTTAGGCGTTGGGGCATCAAGGAGTGCTAGGCTCCCTGCGGTGGTCTTCATCTTGTCAGCGGTGTCGATGTTGTCTTTGATCACGATGGGAATTCCATGAAGCGGGCCCCGCACTTTTCCCGCACGCCTTTCTTTATCCATCTGCGCAGCGATCCCTAACGCCTCAGGGTTGATCTCAATGATCGAGTTGAGTTTCTTATCAATGCTTCGAATACGAGCTAAGTATCCGGATGTGAGCCCTGTCGAGGTAGCCGCACGAGTTTCCATAAGTGACTGCAGTTCGCCCACGCTCTTTTCCGTCAGGTCAATGGCCCTGCGTTGGGCGGACGTGTTGCCGCTCGCCGCAAAACCTGCCACTGCTGCAGCCGTTATGCCAATGAATTCGCGTCGTTCGATCCTCATATTTGCCTCAGAAATGTTTTTGCGGCGATTCTACATCATCTCGCATAGAACTCAGCAAGCTCGCGAAGCCGGTTAAGATCGGCCGACGCGAGCTGCTCTTCGGTAACCCGCCAGGACCAGTTCCCTTGACCGGTGCCGGGTGTGTTCATACGTGCTGAATTGTCGAGTCCGAGCACGTCCTGCATCGGCACCATCGCTATGTTCGCAACCGATCTGTATGCGGTTTCGATCATGTCCCAGTTGATCTCCTCACCACTGCTTTTTAGGAATCTCAGGCAGTGCTTTATGTGCTCGGCCTTCTTCATTGTTATGCCTTTTTTGTACCAGCCAAGGGTCGTTTCGTTGTCGTGCGTAGCGGTGTATACAACGGAGTTTCGGACGTGGCGATACGGAAGGTGAGGATTCCAGTACCCGCCTCCAAACGCGAATTGAAGCACACGCATACCGGAAATGTCGAAGGTATCGCGAAGCTGATCTACTCCTATCGTCACTTCGCCGAGGTCCTCCGCGATCAAGGACAGATCGCCCAGTGCATCTCGAAGCAGGCTAAAAAGTTCTGTCCCAGGAATATTTACCCACTCGCCCTCTACCGCCGTTTTGTTCCCGGCCGGAACTTCCCAGGCGTGTGCAAACCCGATGAAATGATCAAGCCGCAGGATGTCGTACAGGCCGAGATTAAACCGGATGCGGTCAATCCACCACCCAAAGCCGTCGATTCGCATTTGATCCCAGTCGTAAGTCGGATTACCCCAAAGCTGTCCTATCTTACTGAAATAGTCGGGCGGCACGCCGGCAACGACACGGGGCAACCCATCTTCTTTCAGCTTGAATTTTGATTGATTGCACCAGACATCGGCCGAGTCGTATGCAACATAGATCGGGATATCGCCAATGATCTTTATTCCCCTCTCATTCGCATACGCTTTCAGTTCGAACCATTGCTTCGAGAAAATGTACTGCCGGAATTTCTCCGAAAAGATCGCGTCATCGTGTTCCCCACGTGCCTGCTCGATCGCTGATGACTCGCGGCTTCGAATCGCCTCCGGCCATTGGTTCCACGATGTATGTCCGTTCGCTGCCCTTAATGCACGGAACAAGGCATAATCGTCCAACCAAGCTGCCTTTTCGTCGCAAAACCTATGGAAATCGTCCATGAGCCCCTGATCCTTTGTGTTCCTGAAGGTATCAAAAGCGGAGTTTAGAAGGGCGATCTTGTACTCGACGGCGGCCCCGAAATCAACCGTGTTTGGATCATCAGAACCAGGCGGCTCGATGTTATCTGCAGCAGGAAATCCAACCTCGGCGAGCTTTTCCGGCGAGATCAAATACACGTTGCCGGCAAATGCCGAAAGGCAAAGGTACGGCGAATCTCCATAACCTGTTTGGTTAAGCGGCAGGATCTGCCAATACTTCTGTCCGCCCTCGACGAGCCTGTCAACGAACCGATATGCCGTTGGCCCGAAATCGCCGATGCCGAACCTCGAAGGCAGGGACGTAATGTGAAGGAGAATTCCCGATCCACGCTGAAATTGCATCCGTACATATTACTAAATAACTAACAGGAAAAGGTGTTATCGGATGGTAGTTTGTTACTCGTGTTAGTGAGACAATCGCCGTATGAACGGCCGACCGCCTGAGATACCTCCGCATAAGCTGATCTCGGCTCTTCGAAACTACAATCTCCTTCCGGCCATCGTGTTCCTGCCGACACGCAGGAAATGTGACGAAGCCGCATCGGAGGTCGCGGGCGATAAAAGCCAAAAGACTGATCAAGCAAAGTTCGAAAAGCGGCAGGCGATGTTTGATGACTTCGGCATTGAAAATCCCGAGATCTACCGGCACAAACACGCAAAGATCATGGTGAATGCGGGTGTTGCCGCACATCACGCCGGACATATGCCTGCGTGGAAGCTGCTTATTGAAAAGATGATGTCGGACGGACTGCTGAACGCAATTTTTGCCACTTCGACCGTCGCTGCCGGTGTCGATTTCCCTGCCCGCACCGTAGTCATCAGCAACGCGGATGCACGCGGGAACGAAGGCTGGCGTCCGCTGACCGCAAACGAGTTGCAACAGATGACTGGTCGTGCAGGTAGGCGTGGCAAAGACAACGTCGGATTCGTCGTACTTGCTCCCGGACAGTTTCAAAAGCCGAGAGTGATCGCGGAACTGCTCAGATCGCCTCCCGATCCTTTGGAAAGTAAATTTCGTGCGACCTATACGAGCCTGCTCAATCTGCTTGACGCATTCGGTTCGTTCGAGCAGGTTCGCGAGATCGCCGAGCGAAGCTTTGCGTTTAGAAACGCTCGTCGAAAAGAAACCATATGGCGTCCGTTTGAAAACCGTGCCAAGGTGCTCGATCACTTCGGCTATCTCGATATCAAGACCGAAACAGTTACCAACTCCGGTAAGTGGCTTGCGGATTTGCGGCTCGACCGTCCGCTGCTTGTCGGCGAGGCTTTGAGGCAAGGCTTGTTTGACGATATCGAGCCGAAGACCGCCGCAGGGTTGATGGCGTCGATTGCGTCCGATCCGGACCGGGATTACGGAGGTCTGCGTCTGGCCGATCCGCTCCTGGATGCAGTGGCGGCTATCGGGGACATAATCTACGATGTCTCGCGTGTTGAATGGAGATGCGGGGTCGATCCGGTCGAGGAGATCAACCTCTCCGCGGCCGCCGCTGCCGAACGCTGGGCCGGCGGGATGACGTGGGCAGACCTAGCAAAGCGTACCCGTGCCGACGAAGGCGACCTCGTCCGCCTACTTTCCCGCACCGGCGAAGCGTTGCTCCAGATCGCCCATCTGAAAGGCAGCCATATCAAGGCTGCGGCACTTGCCCGTGAAACCTCGGAATTGATACTCCGCGAGCCAGTCCGGTAATTGGGAACGCGGACGCCCTCGTCCGCAATGAGTGCGGAGCACGAACATGTTTGATAGAATCTAGATTGTAAAAAGCGGACGAGGGCGTCCGCGTTCCCTTATGAAAGTCCTGCTTGCAGACGAATACGGGTTTTGTTTCGGGGTGGAGCGTGCGGTCGAGATGGTCGAAGAGGCCGTGGCCGCGGGCGAAACCGTGCGGAGCCTCGGGCCGTTGATCCACAACAAACAGGAGATGCAGCGGCTTGCACACGAAGGCGTTACGGCCATTTCGGAGCCTGTTCAGATCAACCGGGGCGAGACCGCCGTCATACGTGCACACGGGGTTACTCCCGAGGTTCAGAGCGAGCTTGAGCTGCTTGCGTCGAAGGTTGTTGATGCTACCTGCCCGTTCGTCACGCGTGTTCAAAGATTGGCATCGCGTGCCGCTGCCGCCGACCGCCACGTGATCGTCGTGGGCAGTCCGGACCATCCTGAGATGATCGGCGTGAAAGGCTACGCACCTGACCATGCGTTCGTCATACGAGACGAAACCGAAGTTGCCGGTCTGCCGAAATTACGGCACCCGCTCGTCGTTTCGCAGACCACCATCAAATCAAAGACCTTTTTCGACACCGCCAAGGCCGTCCAATCTAAGACCGATGACGAGGTCGAGGTCGTAAACACCATCTGCTCCGCTACGCGTGACCGTCAAGAGGCCGCACGTGCCCTCGCCGGCATGGTCGATGCGTTTTACATCATCGGCGGACGCCATTCCTCAAACAGCGTAAAGCTCCTCGCCGTCTGCAAAGAGCAGTGCGAAAAAAGCTTTCTCATCGAGACCGAAGAGGAAATAAATGACGCCGAACTCGAAGGCGTCCAAACCGTCGGCGTCACCGCCGGTGCCTCTACCCCCGACTGGCTCATCCAAAAGATCGTCAAACACCTCGAAGCCCTCGGATAAAACTCACTAGTTAATTTCCAGATCTCCGGCATCGACAAGGACGTCGTGCGTTAAGATAATGCTGTCTTCGAAATGAGCACTGAGAGATTGAAAATAACCGCCATTGTGATTGCCGTGACGTTGCTTGCGGTATCCATCTTTATGTGGGCTCAGCTGAGCGGTTTTGAATACGGCTTTTTCTACGGAGTTTTTCAGGAACCGCCCTCAACCGGCTTCTCAGCAGACGGACCAAACTATTATCAGTCCTTGAACA
>DATFEW010000384.1:0-3591 GCA_035250805.1 Pyrinomonadaceae bacterium | reverse complement strand
CGTTTCGCCTGATACATTGCTGTGTCCGCATCACGCATCATCTCTTCAGAGGTTGAATGGGTGTCCGATGCGTGAAGTATTCCGATGCTTGCCGAACTGTAGATCTCATTACCCGCGATTTGAAATGGAAGTTTGAATTCTTCCTGAATACGTTCGGCTATCTTTGTGACTTCCGGGAGATCGTGGGTTCCTTCGACCAGGATCGTGAATTCGTCGCCGCCCAATCGCGCTACCGTGTCAGCCGGACGCATACACTCTCGTAACCGTTTCGAGATGGCCACCAGCAAACGGTCCCCCATAATATGGCCGAGGCTGTCGTTCACAATTTTGAAGCGGTCCAGGTCTATGAACAAGACGCTAACGTTATGGGCGTGTTCCCGCTTCGATACCTGCAATGCCTCGGTCAGGCGGGTCATGAAATAAGCTCGATTCGGGAGGCCGGTCAGCGCATCGTGCGTGGCTTCGTGCTGGAGCTTCTGCTCTGCCAGTTTTCGCCCCGTTATATCCTGAAGCTGGAAGATCAAATTGGCATTTTGAGATTGCACATCACCGGCGGCGGAGACACTCCAGGACGTCCACACCGTTCGGCCAAGCTTGTGAACATATCTCTGCTCCATCTGACAGTTCGAGATCTTTCCGGATAATAGGGCCTGCAGCTTCACTAGAGTGATGGAGAGGTCGTCCGGGAAGATCATCGATTGAAAATCCGAACGCAGGAACTCGTCGGCATCGTAGCCCAGGATGTTGCAAAGGGCATGGTTTACTTTTAGCCATTTTCCAGCAGGCGAAACCAGTGCGATCCCGATCGGAGCATAATTGAAGGCGCTGCGGAAGCGAAGCTCGGATTCCCGAAGCGCGGTCGTTCTCTCCTCGAGTGCCGCCGCATATTCCTTTGCTTGCTCCGCCTTTTGAGCGGACATGTCCACGTTGGAGAGATACATCCTATAGGTGAGAAATAGGAAGAGGATGATTGGGAACGAGACAAAGATCACGCCAAATCCGACGACGTCGGTTAGCCTTACCAAGACGCCTGCTCCGGCGGCCCCAATAAAATATGTCAGGAACACCCAAATATACTTACTCTTCCATGTCTCCCAGAGCGGTAACTCTCCGTTAAGAGCGTCGTAGGACGAAGCGAGGGTCGTATTTACCAGAAACTGGATAAGGGCGATAACCGATAGTGCGATCAGAAAATCCGTTCCATAATTCTGGTGACCATGAAGCTGGTCTTCGCTATATAGATTGAAAGTTTTCAGCCCGAGCACGACGGCTGTTGTCGCGATGGCCATGATCGCGGCGTTGAACGCAACCGTCAGTCGGCGGGTGCAAAACCGCCATGACGATGCCACAGCCTCGATCACTGCAAGTATGATGGCAAATTCGCCTCCATATAGGAGCAATGTAAGGAAAATGAACGTGTCGGAAACCGAAACGTGGGATTTGAATTGCGGAATCTGAACCGTTACCCGCGAGCCAAGCCCGATAGTAAAGCCAACGAGAACCAGGAATTGGAGGTCGATCCGTTCCAGCGGCGCCCAGACAAGCGCACCCGCCAAGCAGATTGCTCCGCAAATGACGACCGCAACCATATACCCTTTGGTGAGCTTCTGGTGATCCATCGATTCAGAGAACAAGGCTATTCTCTTCGTTTTTTCCTATAGTTTGGTCCGGAAAAGAGGGAGCGGGGCCCGATCGGGTTCATTAAAAAGGGGCGGGATCTATAATCCCTACCCCTTTATTGTGAATGAATTCACGCCGTTTGTCTATGTTTTTCCGCCTTAAACAAACAAGGTAAGGCATTTATCGGTGTGTCTGAACCCGGCCTTTTTGAAGCTCCGGTGTGCATCGATGTGGTCAATATTGCTGAGGAGGCAAATATTGGCTGCCCGCTCAAACAACCGAAGACTAAGCTTTGCAAGGCAGCCCGATCCGATTCCTTTGCCGCGCATCTCGGGTGCGACGTACACTCCCTCAAGATAGACGACCTCAGGAGTTTCAGCAATGAGATCCGCCTTGAACAGTAGTTTTCCGTTCTGGATCACTACGAAGACGCGGCCTTGCTCGATCCGCCTGTGTACACGGGTGAGGAACCCCTCGCCGTCCCGTTCCAGCGGACAAATGCCTGTTTCGAAGAGGGCTATCTCGGCTTGGGCCTCGGCCACCTGCTCCAGCTCGTCGGCTGTCGCTGTACGGATCTCCCACTCGCAGGCGTTTACAGGGAACGGAAATCCCACTTCAAAAAGCAGTTCGGTACAGGAAAGCCGGGGCTGCAGGAGTTCGTTACTGAAATATTTCCAGAACCGGGCGGCATCCGTACCCGAGGACATTATCATGTGAACGGGTGTCTCCGAGGACCGTGCGATGAAGGCGAAGGCTTTGAGCGCCTCATCAGAGCGAGTCTCAAATAAAGTTGAATGGCCGATCAATGCGACACCTTCGAGGCTCCCTTCTGAATTTCGGTAGCCGTAAAACCGTCCGCGGTTTAGTGTGCTGACGAGCCCGTTATCGTGAATAAAGCTGGTCATTACAACTGTGTGGACCGGCCGAACATTAAGGAACTGGAGAACATCTTCGCGATCCGCCTCGCACAACATCGATACTCGAGACATGTCGGGTGCGAACGGTGTTCCCACCTCACAGACTGTTTCCGCGGTTTGCAATGCTTTTGTAAGATCTGGGTACAACATAGCTTTTTCCTCCGTATACCAGGGAATCTGTTTAAGTAGGCCGTTGGAAAAACACTACATGTGTGGGGTGGGATCGCCCAGCAGCACACTGTCGCCGATAAGAACACCGTCGCCGATAAGAACACCGTCGCCGATCAAAACGCCATCCCCGATGAGCACACCGTCCCCGATCAGAACGCCGTCGCCTATAAGAACGCCGTCGCCGACAAGGACACCGTCACCGACGAGAACGCCGTCGCCGACCAGTACACCGTCACCGACGAGCACGCCGGACGCGAACAAGGATGTTCCGCTGCCGGCAGAGCCGCCATTGCTTACCACGATGGACGGCGTAATGGTTAGATATGATGTGTAGTACTGCGTGGTCTCTAAGGAGAAGTTCGTTCCATCGAAAACCTCGCCGCTGCCAAAGGTCCGACCGTATCTGTACACTCCCTGCACCTTAGAGACGAGCCGTGTACCGGTTACGAACGCGTGATCGGTTAGGATCAACTGGGCCCACTGGAATGAATGCCCGCCGATCGAGGTGCTGGTCGAAGGCATCGACCACCCGAAGGGAACGGCAGAGGTCCCGTTCGACGCCGCGTTGAAGTCAAATCCCTTCTTAAGCGACCTCGCGAGGCGAACCGCACCTTCGATGTTCAACTGTCCGGCGCCCTGTTCGAGCGTATCAGCTCCATTTATCGGCTGGGCCGAATACTGGAGCAACATTTTGACCATCCCAGGTGTCAGGTTTGGATTTGCCTCGAAAAGCAAGGCCGCCGCGCCTGCTACCACCGGAGCCGCCATTGACGTTCCGCTCTGGTACATCATTCCGTCGTCGGCCGTCTCGTTTTCCGTAGAGGATACCGCCAGATCTGGGTTGAGCGTTAAGAGCGAGCTTGTCGATTTGAAAGAAACAACC
>DATFEW010000379.1:0-2565 GCA_035250805.1 Pyrinomonadaceae bacterium | reverse complement strand
TAAAGAGGGGAATGATACTCAGAAAAACCAAAGTGCAGAGCGTGACGATCAGCCATCGATGTGCCATCGAAAACTTGAGGAGAAAGTGATAAGTACGGTCGATGCACCTGTAAAAGCCGCGATGCTTGCTGTCCCCCTCGGGCTCTGCTTTCACTTCCTCGCTTTCCAGTTCGGTATTTATGTCCGCCGTCTTCGCATTTTCCTTCGGTTTTTTCACCTTTATCAACCGCGCCGCAAGCATCGGCGTGAGGGTGAATGAAACGAGCAGCGAAACGCCGACCGCAAACGCCGCGGTCAGGCCAAAGCTGGACATAAACCGCCCGACGATGCCTGACATAAAGCCAATGGGCACGAATACCGCTATCAAGGAGAGCGTCGTCGCAAGCACTGCCAGACCGATCTCGCGCGTCCCCTCGATGGATGCCTGAAACGGATCCATTCCTTTTTCTTCGACGTGCCGGAAAATGTTTTCCAGCACAACGATGGCGTCATCGATAACAATACCGACCATCAACGTCAGCGACAGCATCGTTATCGAATTGAGCGTGTAGCCCATCGCGTAGATGAGCGCGAAAGTCGAGATGATAGATGTCGGTATCGCTATCGCGGCGATGGAGGTAGTCCGAATATTCCAGAGAAAAAGGAAAACGACGATCGATGCGAGAATGCTGCCCACGACCAGGTGTTCCTCAATAGCGCGAAGGGAATTTTCGATAAAGATGGAGTTGTCTCCGACGATCTTTAAACCGAATCCCTTAGGCAGGGTAGGTTCGATCTCTTTAAGCCTCGCTTTGATCTCGTGTGCTACCGCGACAGTGTTTTGCCCGGACTGCTTTGAGACAATGAGCGTGACAGCGGGCTGCCCGTTCAGACGCGCACCGGAGCGGAGTTCCTCAGCACCATCTTCGACATAGCCGATATCTTTGACCCGAACCTGGTAGTTGCCGCGTGTCGCGACAACGACATTGGCGAATTCTTCTGGTTTCTTTATCTTGCCGAGGGTTCTGACGCCCGTTTCCGTCTGGCCTTCTTCAAGACGGCCACTCGGAAACTCCAGGTTCTGGATACGCAAGCTGCCGGTCACCTCGGCCGGTGTAACGTTATACGAGCGCATCTTGTTCGGGTCGACCCAAACGTTTATCTGTCGATCGCGTCCACCGATGATGGTCACCTGACCGACGCCACTGACAGATTCGATACGCTCCTTGACCTGTGTTTTTGCTACCTCGGTAACATCGCGGAGATTTGTTGGTGCCGAAACCACGATCCGGAGGATCGGGGCGGCATCGCTGTCGAGTTTTTGGACCGTCGGCTGCTCGGCGGTTTCAGGAAGATTCGGGATGACCGTTTGCACCCGATTGTCGACTTCCTGAGCAGCAATGTTTACGTCCTTTTCAAGAACAAACTGGATAAATACCTGGGTAATGCCTTCTATAGAGGTCGAGCGCAGCTCGTCGATACCGCTGATGGTGTTCACGGCCTCTTCGATCTTTTCCGTTACCTCGGTTTCCATTTCCGCCGGCGATGCGCCGGGATTGATAACGGTAACGGTGATCGTCGGGAAATCGACCTTCGGAAAAAGATCGACGCCCAAACGAAAGAAAGAAAAACCACCGATAACGACGATCGATAAGATCAGCATCGTCGCAAATACCGGCCGTTTTACACAGACTTCAGCTAGCCACTGCATAGATCCTTAGTTCAAAGTTCAAAGTGCAAGGTTCAAAGTCAGACCGCTCTTACAAACGTGCCGTCGGTAAGCTGATCAAGATTGCTCGTCGCAACCACGTCGCCTTCTACAACACCTGTCTTTATCTGGATCATGTTGTTTTCCAAAAGACCTAGCTGCACGATCTGCTCGCGCACGGCCCCGTCCTTTACGATAAATACGACGTTTGTATCGGCTACCGGAAGGACCGCTGATACAGGCACCATCACGGCATTCTCTGGCTGCGATTGGGTGATACGAACTGTCGCAAATTGCCCGGGTTTTAAAAGCCCGTCCACATTCTGCACATCGGCCTCAACCGACAGCGTCCGCGATTGGGTATTCACGCCCGGCGAAATGCGGGCGATTATCCCCGCAAAGTTCCGATCGGGATATGCGCTAGTCTGAACAGAAACGCCCTGGCCGACCTTGACCTGTCCGATCGTTTGTTCCGGGATATCGATCTTGACCCTCAGCGTCGATGTCCGCATGATAGTTGCGATCTTCGAGTTCGGAACACTCGGCGAAATGTATTCGCCGACATCCGCATTACGTTCTGAAACTGAGCCGCTTATAGGCGAAAGAACTACCGTGTCAGTCACTGCCTTCGCCGCTTGCGCTACTTGGGTCTCCGCAGTTTCGACGCCCGCTTGTGCGGTAGCCGCCGCGGCCTTAGCTGTATCAACTGCCGCCTGTGCTGTGTTTATTGCTCGGATGGCCACGGCCGCATTCGAACGGGCCTCGTCCAACTGCCCGAGCAAGCTGTCACGCTGTGATTTTCGTTGGTCGTAAACGTTTCGCGGAATATCGCCGGTCTCGAGCAGACGCTCCGCCCGCCTCAACTCTTTTTCGGCGAG
>DATFEW010000378.1:0-10747 GCA_035250805.1 Pyrinomonadaceae bacterium | reverse complement strand
CCTCGTCGCCGCATGTGATTCAGCGTCGGAGGTGGAATCCGGTATGATTTTGTCTGGCGACTAGCTTTGATGCTACAGACTGTAGAGAGAAGTCAAGAGTTAGTCACTGCACATTTCTATCGTAAATATCGTGCAGCACTTCCGTGATCGGTTTGCGTGAAGGATCGAGGCGTTTGTCCTTTTCGGACTTTCGCTTAGGGGCCGGCTCGGTAGGCAGCGCCTGGGTTTCTTCCCTTCTCTTGTTTTCCTCGTTTCTTTCGCTTTCGGCGTTGCTTACGAGGATCGCGGCGAAGCCGTTTTTATCGGAAGGCTCGGGAAGCTGCTGCTTTCCATTCGTAGGCAGTTCTTCGACCTTGGGCTTCTCGGTCTGTGCTACCACCATCCGGCTTTGTTCAAGGAGCGAATCCGTCTTCAATTTGCGGGCGCGTTCCAAAGCGCGCACGGCGGCGGACGTCAGCGGGGCCTCGGACGGTTCGCGTTCGATCTTTCGCAGGACGGCGACGTAGCTTCGCAGCTCCGGGGTCGGATATACGATCGAAGATTCGAACGAATCCGGATTCTCAGCAATGTGTGAAAGGTGTTTAACGGCCGCGGAGTGATCGCCGATCTTGTTGTACAACGCCCCGAGCGCGTAGTGGACCAACGGCGGGGCGTTATGCATTTCCCTAAGGATCTGCTGGCCGCGATTGATGGTTTCGTTGATCTCGAAACCGTACCAACGCCTGAGGTCGTCGCGAAGGATCTCGTGTGCTGATAGATAAAACTCGAATACTGCTCTCGTACGCGTTTTACTCCCGGCGGAAAACATCTTTGCCATGAAATAGGCAAAAACGCCGAAAAAGAAAACCACAAATATCGGAATGTTCGCAACCACCAGAAGGGACGCAATTACGCCGAACGCGATCACATACTGTCCTTTATCGCGGACGATCTTGACCAGGCTTGTCTGCTCATTCCCTTCCTTCACTGCCACCTGCTCGGTCTATGGAGACTTCTGATCCGGATGTTTCTTCTTTCCCCCGCCTTGCTTTTTTGCGCCCGTGGGCTCGCCGTTCTGCTGAGCCTGATCCGGGCGTGCCTGCCGCTTTTCGTCTTCTTCCTTTTGGAAGCCGAACTCCGCTAAAACGTCGCCTATTTTTTCGAACACCTTGAAGGGCGAATTTATGACGAAAGCCACCGTCTCGCTAAACGCGATTGCCTCCAGCTGAACAAGATTTGCGATCTTCTTCTCGAGCGGCTCTTCGGCGAACTCCTTTCGATAGGCCTCGTCGCGGTCGTCCGCTTTCTTTTCCTCGGTCGGTTCGTCCTTTTTATGTTTGGCCATTGCAACTATAACCCCCGGTTTCTCAATTCTCGCATAACAAGCTAGCCTCGTTTTCGTCTTATCCGAATCTTCGGGAAACTGCTCGATCTCAGCGTCTGAGATCGGAGACAGTAGTTCACTTCCCTGTTCGATCTCAACTGCACAATCGTGATGACCCAGTTCCTTGCAATCGAGGATCGACTTGACTCCGAACCGCCCGGCCGCATCTATCAGGTAAGTACCGGTCGGAACGAGCCCTTCCCGGCCCTCGCCAAAGCTGATCTCAACTTCTCCATCTGCCATATTATCCGCCCATCTGTGTTCTTACCCGAACCCGCGGCTGCGCGCCAGAAGGCGCCGTTTGAGATTCGACCCGCTGCTCCTGGCAATCGGAACAGACTCCCCACAACCGAAGGCTATGATGCGTGGGCCGAAAGCCAAATTTGTCCGCCATCTGATCCTGAAGGTTTTCGATGTCCTGCGAAAAAAACTCGATAACCTTGCCGCACTCGGTGCAGATCATATGATCGTGATGAGCATGGTTGTAGTGGTGCTCATAATACGTCTTGTTATCGCCGAACCGAACTTCCCGTGCGAGCCCGGCTTCGGTAAGAAGCTTAAGCGTCCGATAGACCGTCGTATGGCCAACGGAGGGGTCTTCGCGATGCACCAGAAAATAAAGGTCTTCACTTGTAAGATGTTCTTCGGTCTTGAGAAATATCTCCAGAATAAGGTCGCGCTGACCCGTCCGGCGCAGCCCGGCTTTTTGGATGTGCTCCAAAAATATCTCCTTTTCCTTAGTGAACTCTTCCTCTTTCTCGGCCATAAACCTGCCTTTTCGATAGTTTATCACTTGGAATTTCGTTTCGCTATGGAAATGCGTTTGCGGAAAGCTGTAAGGGCCTTGCCCGGGCCGTCGCGCCGTTCGACGATGTCGAGCGAACGCTCGGCCAGAATCAGGTACAACTGTTGGATGGGTTCTGAAAGCGGTCCAAACGAGGCAAGATGGCGTTCGAATGCGGCAATATCGAGCCGGGCAAAGCTGCCAGTTAGAGCAGCATCGGTTGATTGCCGCCCAAGGTTCTCCGCCGCACTGAGAATAAGCGGAAACAAGATCCTCGAAGCTTCTGGTTTGGTAACGCCGGCCTTGGTCAACATTTCGACCGCGACGTCGAAAAGAGCCGTGACGTGGCCCGCCGACGTAACCGCGGCCGCGTGATAAAGGGCCTTTTTAGCGGGTTTTAGTGCAAAGGACTTTCCGTGAAGGTCCTTGACTATTCGCCGCGCCATAGAAACCGCGCTCTTGTCTCCCTCGACGCAAAAATATGCTCCTGCAAATTGTTCGGCGCCGCGAAATGGATCGCTTATGGAAACGAGGGGATGAATGGAACCTGTATGACAACCGAGACGCGCGAGGCCATCCAATTCGCTGGATGTGAGAGAACCGCTCGTATGTAAAACGGTTTGGCCTTTGCTAATGAACTGCTTCAGGCAGCGTGTCGCCGCATCGATCTCCGGATCAGGAACTGCAATGATGACGATCTCCGAGGTTAGCTCCCCGATACGTGGCCATTTCGACAGCGCGGCCGAAGAAATATTCTTGCGTTTGATCTTTCGGGCAGTTTCGCTGCTTTTGTGAACTAATTTGTCGATCCTATAACCGGCTCTGGAAAGTGCGATCGCCAATGCCCCGCCCGCATTGCCAACTCCAATGATCGTAACGGTTTTCACGCATCAAATATAGCATCATACCGGTCCAAGTATGTCTCCATCAGCGGGTTGGCCGCCCGAACCGAAAACCCCGGTTAACCCAAATGCAGTGCCCTGCAGATCGAAGTATCCGCGCTCATCGAGGATCGCGATCGCCGTAACAAGCGAACTCAATTGATCGCGGGACAACTCGTGGAGCGGCCCGCCATTTTTAACGCTTTTTATCAGATCGGCGCTATCCGGGTGCTTCATCGAAGCCAGTACATCCGCGATCTCATCGGCATTGCTGGAAACGGTGATATCAAACTCTTGAGAAGCTGAATCTATGAGGGTCGAGAGGCTCTGTGGAAGCTTCTCGAGCTTGTCCGACATTGAGATCCGGAACGAACATTCGCAGAACGGCACACGGTCAAGTGTCAGAGACGGATCGCTCGAGCACTTGAACTCGGACATTTCCCGCAAGATCTCACGCAGTGGCTGAGCGTATTTTGACCTGATGTGTGCGACCCCTAGGATAGTTTGGAAAAAAGCCCATTCTTTACTCCGTAGAACTTCATCCAGCCGGTTTTTAAGTTCTGCAGGCCTTGCTATCGAATCATGCAGCTCCACGTAATGTTCCGAATATGCGCGTTTGAATTTCCCCCATTCATAGCCCAACTCCCGGTTATGCTTCTCATTTGGCTCTTTCAAACTAAGTTCGAGTGCTAGTTGGAGGCCCTCTCGTGCCTGCTCCGTTGCCGCATCTGTCGTCAACTCCGAGAGCGCCAAATACGTCTTGATCATCTCACGCTGATCGTTCGAGCTCGCGAATTGCTCGCACATCGAGGCCGCTTCATGGACGAGGTCAAATTCCTCGGGATTGTCTCCAAATTGGACGCACAGCCGATGGAGACACTCCTCGAGATCGATCGTGCCAACCATGGCTTCCTCGATGCTTTCCATCATTATCGAATAGTTTGCCTTCGTCTTGTTCATTGAACGCCAAACCGCGGTGGTGAGAGATGTTTCTGGAACCTTATCGACCATGACCAGCGGATTCCGTTTCGCCCAATCGGCTGAAAGATCGACCAATGCACTCAAGACCACACTCCTTTCGTCCGGGACGTCCAAGGAGGAGATCGCATCACTCGCCGAGATAAGACGGGCCCATTGGAGCAGCTTCTCCTGACTGTACGTCGCCGAACGTGGACGAGAGATACCGGATATTTGATCCCAGTCTATTTTTAGATCGAGCGAGCGTCCGTTGATGTGGTCGCCTTTGGTTGTGACGAACTCGACAAGCCCGTGGGCGACCATCGCAGCCAGCAAAAGCTGTTGTGCTTCTACGACTAATCCAACCGGGGGCTCGCTGAGAGCCGCGGTTACAGCCGCCTTTGATGCCACGTCACCAGTGCGTTCCGGGAGCAGCTTGAGCAGGCGATTTACAAGTTCTGACTGGCCGAGCTCCTCCTTCGAGGCCGGAGCCAGCCCGGATTCGCTAACCTTGACGAGGCCAAGCGGAACGCCGAAAGTCCCGGCAAGCTCCAAAGTTTCGGGTGCCGACAATTCGTGGTTTCTGGCGAATACTGTTGAAACAAATTTCGTGACGATGGCAGGTGTGAGCGTTCTTGAAAAACCCGGATGATCGGGGAACCGTGTCTCGAAGAGAGGTTCCAGCATAACGGACAAAATTCCCGAAAGGTCTCCCGCCGATCGCGCGGCGTCGGAAAAATTGAAATCGAAACCATCTATTACCAGGCTTGCGTCAGTCAACATTGATCGCTCGACAACCGCACCCACGGTGGCCGAATTTGCCTGGACCGCGGTCGGCAACTGTTCTCCGAACTTGCCTCTCACCTCCGGATCGTTCAAAAGCAAGTAGTGGGAAAGGAGGGTCCTTCGCTCGTCCTCGCGGATAGGATCAGTGCGCCATTCCAGGATTGCAGAGGATTCGTATTTGACCGTGCTGCCCCTGTCTCCGAGAGCGATCAACAGCTCCCAATCAGCTCGAGAACTGGCCGCTTCTTCTCCAACAATGACGGGGAGGCAGTTCCAGAAGATCCTCCCCGGCCGAAGGCTGCCTCGCCATTCAACTTTTAGATCTATGGGTTCGCAGACCGAGTCTGAGGACTCAGCAACAAAACCGAGCTCTGGAAATCGCGCCTTGACAGCATTTAGGAAAACGATCTCGGCCGTCGCCGCCGGCAGGTTCTTGAGCCCTTTTTCGAGTACGTCACTCAACTCATCCGACCGCAGGCGGATGGAGTAGATCGGCTGCGAATCTTTAGCTGATCGGACGATGACGCTATCCGGCAGCTCATGCACAAAGGCATTGAGTATGGCTTCGACCTGGTTGACTACTTTGCTTCCTTTTTCCCCTTCGAATGACAACGATGAAGTGGTGATCTCGCTTACGCCCGACCCGCGCCCGTGAAGCGAGAGCAAAAAAAGGGACTTCAAGATCACACCCGCTCTCAAGCTCATCTCCGTCGGCATCGACGTAATTACCTTCGTCGAAAGACGGTCATATGTGGCAAACGCCGACTCAAGGTCTTTTGCCTTCCGAAGTTCAGCCTCGGATGCATTAAACACCTCCTCCAGACCTATCAATGAGGTCGCGGGCTGTGTGAGTATCTTTTCCCCCGCCGAAGAGGCAAAACCAAGGACCGCAAAATTGGGAACGTAGAGCCTAATAAACGGCGCGATCTCAAGCGTTGCCGGATGGAGCGGATAAAGCGAGGCAAACCGCTGCTCACTCCATCGAAAATCGGGATGGGTTTCGCGGATCGTTTCGTAAAGTCCGGAGAGGACCCCCCGCATTCGTTGGACCTTAGGAAATATCCTTCCGCTGACGACCTTGTAAAGGTGCTCCTGGTCAAGGAAATCAATAGTGAAGCCACCTGTGATCGCTGAGTTCGGTCCGTCAGCGCCGGAAATGTCATCGTCGAGCGCGACACCGACAAAGCAGCCTATCTCGGCGGCAACCGCGGCGATGTCCGCCAGCACTTCGCCGTCATTTCGTTCGACCCGCGCCGGCCGCGCGGCATCAGTATCGATGAGTATCACAGGCGGAAGGTCGCCCGCGATAGCTTTCGCCGTATGGAGGATCTCACGTACGGTCAGGGTTCCGCCGCTCGGTTTAACGTCAAACGCAACGCAAACAGCTTCGATCAACTCTTGAGTGAGAGTCTCCTTTCGCCCTCGGCGAACGTTAACGACAGGATAGTGCCGCCTGGGAAGCCGTTGGGCAGCGGCAGCAACGTATGTATCCTCGAGCTTGGAACGCAGTTCGGGATACGCTGCTATCGCTGAAACCACGGCCATGAAATGGCTTTTCCCGACACCGCGAATTCCGGCGAGTGCGCGGCACGAACCCGTACGCCCGTGGCTTCCGATCGCGTCGAACCATTTCACGATCAATTCTGCGGTGATATCGCTGAAATGGTAATTTGCCAACGTGAGCTGCGGATCGCGCAGAAAATCATCAACGCTCGAGTACGGGCGTAGCTCGACGATGTCCTTTACTTTTTCCTGGATCTTGCTCATCGTTCAGAATGAACGGTTGTGGGTAACAGTAAACGAAGCGGGCTCAAGCGCGGAGGGATGAAACAACAGCCTGCGACCGTCATCAGGTCCTCCTGATCCTATTTTAGCAAGCGGAGGATCCATAAATAAAGAGGTTTTCTTCTGCACGGGTTGAATTTCAGGCTCGGGACGGGCCTTCGCAACTTTTTTTATCCTTAGAGCATCAAAAACGTTGAATTGTAGTGGTTTTCTGTTTACGATTGGTTAATCATACCTGGAGGACGAATATGTTTGGCGAGTTTTCGCGGCTCACAACAGCATTGGTTTTAGTGTTCTCGATGGCGTTCGGGGGCTTGGTCGCGTTTCCGACCGTCACGTTGGCGCAAAAACAGGATACTAAAGCCTCAGATGACGCAAAAGCCAAGGACGATAAAGACAAGGCGAAGCCGCAGGTCGCAACGGCGAAGAAGACCCTTGGCCCAAAAGAGGATCCCGCCCAGATCGGCAAGCGAAAGCTGAACAGCGGTACTGACAAGCTATTTGGCTGGCTCGGCGGTTCGCAGGAAAAGGAAATAGCGATCGGCCGGCAGCTCGCGATGGAATTTGAGCAGCAGGCAAAGTTGGTCGACGATCCGCTGATCACCGAATACGTGAATCGTGTCGGTCAGAATCTTGTACTTCATTCGGACGCAAAGATCCCTTTTACAATAAAGGTTGTCGACGCCGATGACGTTAACGCATTCGCCCTACCCGGTGGTTTCTTTTACGTCAATAGGGGATTGATCCTTGCCGCCGATAACGAATCAGAACTTGCGGGTGTGATGGCGCATGAGATAGCCCATGTTGCTGCTCGGCACGCAATGGAAAACCAGGGAAAGATGCAGGCGATCAATTACGGCCTTTTGGCAGCTATCATTTTCGGCGGCGGGATCGCTGGAGCGGTTGCTCAAAATGCAGGTGGATTCGGCCAATTGATGAGCTTCCTGAAGTTCAGCCGGAACGCAGAGATCGAAGCCGACGAACTGGGTGTCCAATATTTGTACGCTGCCGGATACGATCCGACTGGAATGGCAACAATGTTCGAGAAGCTTAACAGCAAAAATAAGAAGAAGCCCGGCACGCTCGCAAAGATATTTGCGTCCCATCCGCAGTCGGCCGACCGCCGCGATGCCAGCCTTGCCCTTGTCGCAAGATTTCCGGAACGGGAAGAATACGTTATCAGCACATCGGAGTTCGATAGAACGAAGGCTTATTTGCTGAGAACTTCGAATGCTCGTGCTGGTGTAACGATCGATATGGATAATTCAGATCCGGGTAGACCTACACTGAAGCGCCGTCAACCTGAATCGACCGATCCGGGAGACACAGATGCGGGAAGCTCAAGCTCATCGGACAAGCCGCCGCAATTAAAGCGGAGGGACGCGGAACCGAAGCCTGTACCATCGCCGTCTCCGAACAATTAGCAATTTCCGCCAAAACTAAAAAAGGGACCGTGTAAAAACGGCCCCTTAATTTTTTTGCCTTTCAGAATCGATACGGTGTCAGCGTGGCTGTTGCGGTTGTTGCTGCGGTCGGGGTGCCGGGGCTGCCTGCCGCTGTGAAATAACGGTGGTAAACGAACTCGGGATCTGATTGACCAGGATATCGCCCTGATTCTCAATGATCTGATCGATCATCTCGAACTTGGCCTGGTCGAAGTCCTTGGTCATAAGCACACCGTTCTTATCGATCGTCATAGGATATATCCCGAAAAACTGATTCTTGAAATTCGCAAAGAATGAACCCTCTTCCGGCGGCAGGACATTCATCCGCTCCGGATTCGGCTGAGGGACCGTGGCACCGATCAGCTCAAGTTGTTTTTTCGATTCGGAGACGTATTCACTGTTCGGATAATCGCGCACGATGCGTTGAAAGTACCTGATGGCCTGATCTGTTTCCTCTTCAACCATATAAGTATTAGCAAGTTTGAATAACACTTCGTCCATGTTTCCAAAATGCGGATACTTGTCCAGGATCTCCCGGTAGCGAGATTGAGCCCCTTTAAGTCCACTCTTACCATAAGAAACAGACTGGGTATAGTAATAGTTCGCGATGAGCATGTTATGCGTGCCCAGGTTATTCTGCACCTCATCGAGTTTCTGCTTGGCGAGCTCTTTCAGGATCGAATTCGGATACGTTTGCAGCAGGGCCTTCAGGCGCGTCTCCGCTCGTTTAGCACGCGTCGCATCGCGGTCGGGCAGTCCGATCTGCCGCATTTCCGCCTCGGCTATCTTTAAGACCACCCGATCAGCCAGCGGATGCGTCGGGAAGAAGGTCAGCCAGTCTTGATAAGCGGCGATCGCCTGGATCAGGGCGGCCGTTGTTCCTTCCAGATAGAACGAATCCGCCACTGCCAACTTTGACATTGGCAAATAGGGCGAATCCGGGTATGTCGTTATGATCGTCTGAAACAGCAAACGGCCCACGTCATAGGCCCTCTTGCGGACCTCGCGAGTGGCAACGATAAACAGCTCTCGGTCGCGCCCGGGGGTGACCGTTCCGATCAATTCCTCATATTCATCGTTCTTGCCCCCAAAAAGACCGAGGAATTTCTTTTTCTTTTTGATTTCGCGGGGTTGACCCTCTTTGGATGTGTTCGCCGAGCGCGCCGCCGCCGTTTCCATCTGGACCGCATCCGCTCGTGTTTGCAGTTCGGAAACGGCCGTTTCAAGTTGTTTGATCTCGGTGTCGTCGTACTTTTCGGCTCGGTCGATCTTGCCTCTCAGGCTGTTGACCTCAGATGAAAGTGTGCTAGCCTCTTTCTCGATGGAACGAAGCCGGCCGATCGGACTATCGACATTCGATTTGGCGTCTTTCGACTTGTCATCCTTGCCCTCATCTTTCAGAGCGTTGGCGGCACTCGATGCCGACTTTCTGATGGTTTCGAGCTTCTGGCGCATCACTTCGAGACGCTGAGCGGGTGACCCGTCACCGCCCACCTGAGCATTCACTACGAGCAGGCTTCCAGCCATCAATGTCAGAAGGAACGCAAAAACGATCTTATTAATTCGCATACTAATACCAATATTTAATCTATTTGACATCAAACCCAAACGGAGCCCGCCTCGAGCAGCCCCCGCACCGCCGCACCTGGATCGTCCTTTCCAAAAACCGCGGAGCCGGCGACGAGTATCTCCGCGCCGGCGTCAACCACCGTGGCGGCGTTATGCTCATCGATCCCCCCGTCGATCTCGATCCTTGTGTTCAGGCCGCGATCCGAAATCATGTGCCGCAGCCGTCGGAGCTTCGGGACCGATTCTGAAATAAAACTTTGCCCACCAAACCCGGGATTGACCGACATCAAGAGCACGAAATCCGCAAACTGTATCCCTTCATCGAGCGCTGCCAGTGGAGTTGCAGGATTGATCGCGATCCCGGCCTTTCCCCCGGCGTCTTTTATCGCCGCGAGCGTACGATGCAGGTGTGCATCCGCTTCAACGTGGATCGAAACCATATCGGCCCCGGCCTTTACAAATTCCACAGCGTATCGGCCCGGTTCATCGATCATCAAATGCGTATCAATGACCAATTTAGTTGCCTTTCGCAACGAGCGAACCACCGGCAGGCCGATCGTAATGTTGGGCACGAAATGGCCGTCCATCACGTCTACGTGAAGGATCGTTGCGCCTGCCGACTCAACAGTTTTTATCGCTTCGGCCAACCGCGTGAAATCTGCCGAAAGAAGAGACGGTGCGATCTCAACCATTCAAATACCTTCGATGCTCTAGATTTAGTTGCAAAAACACGGTTTCGAGTTGTAATTCAGGGCCGCGACGCCGGGGGCTTCGGCGATGCCTGCGGCTTCATTGTTGGACCGGTCGATGAGTTGCTTTTGCTCTTATCGCTTGTACCGGCACCGGGGTCTTTCTTATTCGAATTCTCCGCCGAGAGATCGCCTTTCGCGGCATCGGTGACCGTCGTAAGCGGCGTGTTAGCAATAGTATCCCGTGTAGTGTCGGCCGTCTTCTTCGCGGAGTTCGCGTTCGAATTCGAACTGGAGCGCGTTCGCTTTGGTTTGTCGGAGATCATTTCCTCGATCTTTTTCGTATCGTCCGCCTCAATATCCTCTTGGAGCGATTTTGGCGTTTCGTCGGCCACCTGCCCTGCTTTGCTGACCACCACCAGGATCAACTGCCCGGTTTTGACGGTTTCACCCGGCTTCGGAAGCTGCTCAAGCACCGTATTCATTTT
>DATFEW010000373.1:0-4866 GCA_035250805.1 Pyrinomonadaceae bacterium | reverse complement strand
CTGGCGATCTGACGGCAGATCTTGTTTTTCACTACAATGATCCACTTGACATCGCGGGTTCTGAATCAACCTATAAACTCTTTCGCGTCGTCAGCGGAACACCAAATGTTGTGGCCGGTACTCTAGATACCGCCGGGAATTCGATGTCCACAAGCGGTGTGGTTGACTTCTCTGCTGATTGGGCGGTTGGCAGTGTCGCCCCGACGGCTCCCTTTGCAATGGTTTCGGGCCGTACCGTATTAATGTCAGGCCGAGGTATAGCCACCGTCACGGTGACCCTTACGGACGAAACCGGCAACAGGCTTGTGGCGACCAGCAATGCATTTGGTTTCTTCACGTTTAACAGCGTGCCGACCGGTAAAAGCTACGTTCTTTCGGCAATTTCCAGAAGGTTTATATTTGAGCCCCAGGTCGTCTGGGTACTCGAGGACGTAAGCGGTCTCGTTTTGACAGCGGATAAATAAGGGAAGCTAGTCCCCGATCATTGCAAGCAAAGGCCCCGCCATATTATTCGCGGGGCCTTTTTTGCGGGGAAGATTTTTGCATTTAAGCAGCTTACGAGTATCATTTGCGTATGCGAAAGTTGATCCTTGTTTTGAGTGTTCTGTTTTGTGTAAACTCGGCGTCCGCGCAGAGTTCTGACCCTACGCCTCCGAAAGCGGAGAACGTTCGAGCGGAATTCATGAACGCAAAGTATTGGTCAAAAATAGGAGAACAAGCGGATCCCTTGCGGGGTTTCACGCTGTACTCGAGAAACCTATTGCCGAACCCGGACGGTCAGATCGAGCTCTGGATCAAGGTTGTTCCGACCAACACCGAGCATTTCAACAAGGCGTATGACTTGGGCGCGAACAGTGCATTCGTTTTGCAATACGCAACTGTCGATTGCAGTAAGAAGGTCGTCCTTCTAGAACGGACCGGAGTATATGATTCGAATAACCTTCGTTTGGGAAACGGGCCGCCCGCCCTTACACCGAAGTCGGCCCGCGATCGGGTAAAGCCGGGTTCGATCGGCGCTGAGGTCTTTCACAGTATTTGTATAAAACTGTAGCCGGTCAGCTTCCGCAGCATGGGCACGCAAAAGATCCGGATGTGTCTCGCAGTTTCTGAAACTCCGCTTCAGCGCCGGCCCGGATCGGTTCTCGCTCGTTCGAATCAAAATATTCGTTGATCGCGTTTACAAGCTCGAGCTTTTCGAGCTGCGCAAGCTGCAAAAATCCGTGGTAGACGATGGTTGTCTTCTCCTTCATCACGTTCGCACCTTCGAGACCATATAGATCCCGACCATTGTAAATAATACAAGCGGGGCCCAAACGGCGATCGTAGGCGGCAGATTACCGTTCAATCCCAACTGCTCCATCGTGGAACTAACCGCCACGAAAATAAACCAGAGCCCCACGGCATAGCCGATGGTACTGACCCTGCCCTTTCGCCGAAGGCCGAGAGCGAATGGAGCCGTAAATACAGCTACGACGAATAACAGGACGAGAGTGGTGTATTTTTTCTCGAGAGCGACAGCAAGTGCCCGCAACTCAGTCCCAGAACGAGTGAACTGTAGTACCGCCCTGGTTTCGGATGCGGACATTTGGCTTGGCCTCAATGTTCCGGCTGTTACAAATTGACGCTCGAGCGGTAAGGTTGCGTTTGCCAAGGACTTTTTTGTAAACCCTTCTGCTCCAAGCTCGTACAGTGTGCCCGTTTTCACGCTTAAGCTCACGCCGTCCCAAATCGCATCCGAAATACGGTATAAGGCTTGCAGTTTCGCCCTATCTGCCGCGAAATCGTAGATCGATAGGTTTTGCACGGCGCACCCGCGTCGACAGTTATCGTCGGCCGGAAATTCGTTATCAGACGCGGATGAGTTTCTTTCTCGGGACACGATCCTATTCTCGTTGGCAGCCCATACTGTTTGATTTCTGGTTTGGCTATTTCCCCGGCTTCGAAGCGCCAACCTTAGCTCATCCTGCAAACGGTTTGTATATGGCGTCACAGTCTCCTGTATCCCAAAATTCAGAAAACCTAGAAGCAGCATTAATAAAAAGCATGGAAATAATAGACGGAAAACACTTTGTCCAGTGGCAAGCCACGTCACAACCTCGTTTTGTCGCGACTTAATGACAAAGGTGGCCAGTATCGATATCATCGCGGCCGTCGGGGCGAGCTGAATGTAAATAAACGGGATCAGGTAAAACAGATACCTCGTAAGCAGCCAGGTCCCGTCCTCACGGGAGCCGGCATAACGCCAAAGCTCGAATACAGTGAATACTACAAAGACGACAATCAGAAACAATATGGTCAATAGATAGTATTTGAGTATCGTGATGACGAGGTCGAAATCGCGAATGCCAGTCGTAATATCGACAACAGCGTTCTTTCGAACAACTCTTTCTCTCAGCGCGCCGAGCTTCGTAAATGAGCGATCGAGCCATTCGAAGCCCGCTTGAAGTCCTCCATTAGAAAAATTCACATTCAGAAGAACGATGGAAACGACGACCGCCATTACGGGAAGCAGTCCTCCGAAGGCCACGCTTATTGTGCCGGACCGGGCCAGCTGCTCGCCGGCAAACGTCAACAAAAAGTAGCCGATCAGGCTGACAAGAGCGGCTGCTGCTCCAAAGCCCTTCCCGCGACTATGGAACCTTAGTACGATGGACGCTCCGAGCAAACAAAAAAGAATGGGTGCTAGCGAAAGCACGATCTTGCGTATTATCAAGATCTGCGCTTCGATGTGGTCTTTCCCCTGACTCGAACGTGCAAATGTGACCAGTTCCGAGAGCCCGAGTTCCTCAAGCGACGGCTCAATCTCGCCCAACTTCCCTACCAACTCGTCACGTCGAGTGTTGATAGCGATCCGTACTTCGCCGACATTCTCGGAAACGACCCGTTTGTCCGTGTCAGCGGTCGTAAGTGTCGATACAAGAGCGTCCTCCAGCACCAACTCCGAATCCTGCCCCCTGGAATCTATGCGGCCTCGCTTGCTCGTTATCAGACGCAGGCCGGCGTCCTTGGGCGACTGGCTAAAAACGAATACATCTTTCCAGCGCCCGGCCTCGAGGTCAGCACCGCGGACATAGATGGTTACGCCGGCAACGTCGGTGTTGAATGTTCCTGGTTCTATCGGAGAGTCAAGTTTGTATACAGCTGTTTGTAACGCGACTGTTCGAACGATCCGGGATGCGAAAGGCACGCCGAAGACATTTACGGCTATCGAGATGAGTGAAAGAAGAACGCCGAGGCCCAGGATCGGAAGCATCGCGGCGAAATTTCCGACGCCGCTTGCCCTGATCGCGACCAACTCATTGTCATTCTGCATTCGCGAGAGGCCGATGATAACTCCAACAAGTACGGCCATCGGACAGGTGAATGCGATCACGCTGGGGATCAAAGCCGTGGCGAGCTGCCAAAGAAACGTCGTCGGCAGGTTGGGATCAAAGAATATCTCCGTATATCTTCCGCCGTGCTGGAGAAAGAGGATCACAGAAAGTATCAGCCAGGATAGAAGGAAATACGGAACGACGGCCCGCACAAGATACCACGAAATGATCCTGCCAAGTTTCATCGGTAGGTCGTTAGATGCATTTTGCCGATCCATGATGGGTCACGCGGCTCGCGTCCGGTGGCGGCGGCGACAATTCGTTCGATAATGATGCTCACTTCTTTCACGGCGTCGCGATCGTCCCGAACACTCGCCACGAAGTCGGTAGGCGAGAGTTTTTGCACATTGTGGAAAACCGCGCGATGAATCGGCGAAACAGTTTCGCCCGCCCGCGATCGCAGGCAGGAACCGCAAAGAAGTTGGGACCCGGACGTCAGTGTCGCGGATTCGGCATCGGCAAAATCACGACGGCAAGAAGCGCAGGTCCGCCAATCCGGCAAATAACCGCCAAGCCTGAGAAGCCAGACCTTAAAATAAAGTATCAAGCCTGTGTGGTCGTCGGGTCCCGGAAGCTCGGTTTCCAAAGATGCCCTGAACATCCGATACATTGTTTCATTCGGATCATGCGGCGGGGCAAAAACGAGCAGCAGGTCCGCAAGATGTGAATAGGTTGCCAGGCGATCCGGCTCGGCAGCCGATGAAAATGCCGAGCGTATCAACTCGGCGCGTTGGACGGAAACCAACTCACGGTCGTCTTTTTGGAAGTATTCCAGGCTGACCTCGGAAAAGGGTTCGAGGGAGCTGCCGAATTTGCTTCTGGTTCGACGTGCCCCTTTAGCGACGCCTCGGATGACACCAAAGCTGCGTGTGAAAAAAACAACGATACGGTCCGCTTCGGCCAGATTGTAGCTTTTGAGCACGATGCTTTCAGTTTCATGGAGCGGCATTATCAGTTAAATGAAAAGGAGCAGAGATCGAACTACCAAGGGGGAGGGATGAAATAGAGAACCCACGCAGCGATCAGGCTGATCGCGACGAATTGAAGAAACGTCTTTGCGGCATATATGACCCTTTCCCGTACCGTACCGTCCGCAAATACACCGAAAACGACCGAGACGAAAAACGCAAATCCGACCAGGTAAAGAAAGTGGATCATTTCTTCCTCCCGTAGTAAATATCGAGGGCATCAATGATCGCAAGATAATTAAGGAGTCCCGAGACCTCAAGAAACCGTCCCGCATATTCAAACGTAGCGCTCGCGGCGGCGGTCGGATTAGGTTCTACGCTGATCAAAAAACTGATGAGGTCACCGAGCCCGTTCCCGAAAGTAGCAAAAACGTTCAGGAGATACAGAAGTTGGCCGTCCTTGAATTCAAAGCCGGGATAATAAGCACCGCCGCCGAGGATAGCGATGATAAACATTAGCCATACGGACCCGCCGATCACCAGCCCTCGAACCGTCCTCTTCTGAACCAGATGGCCCGCCCCCG
>DATFEW010000369.1:0-5148 GCA_035250805.1 Pyrinomonadaceae bacterium | reverse complement strand
TTCGCCGGAAACATAAAGCAATTTGTTTCCGTTCGCGGCAAGCAGATCAGCCATCTGAAGCACGATGGTCGATTTTCCGATGCCCGGTTCGCCGCCGATAAGGACCAGTGAACCCGCGACGATGCCCCCGCCCAGGACTCGGTCCAACTCGTCTATTTGAGTCGATGTCCGGTCATCGTCCTGCGCTTTGATCTCCTGATAAGGAATTGGTTTCGACTCAACAGCACGATAACCCGACGCGGCCGCTGCCGCTTGCACCATCGGACGAAAACGTTCCTCGACCAGGGTGTTCCATTCCTGGCAATCGGGACATTGGCCCAGCCATTTGCGGGATTGCGAACCGCAATTCTGGCAAACAAATATAGTTGCGGGCTGCTTCGCCATAAAGGGTATTGCGATTCTACAACAAGGATTCGGAGAAATGCATTTGCACATCCTAAAATCCGCCGGGTTTGGCCGGGTTTTTGGTGCAGGCGGCCGAGGTTTCGTGGTAAGATTTTCGATGATGAAGTGGGATATCCTAATAATCCGCATAGGATTCGTGTTTCTCCTTGCAGCGGTGGGGTACTTGCTCAACCCTCTGTCCCAAACCACCTTAATTGATGCCGATCAGCAGACCCGGAAATTGATCTCCGGAGTTTTGGGCGCGCTTATCGCGATGCTTATCATTGCGTTCGAAATGCGGGCCCGTCAGGCCAGCCTTAAGACGCTTATCGGTGCCGCCGTCGGTTCTATCATGGGGATCGTGGGAGCTTACCTGATCGGGATGCTGATCAGCACTCAGGACATCAACACCGTGCCCGGTGAGATGAAGGTATTTCTGACCATCGCGCTCGCCTTTTTTATGGGCTACATCGGCTTGATGGTCGGTGCGGCGAAAGGCGATTATCTTGACCTTTCGGCCCTTGGAGGCATCTTCAGCGACAAGACGGTAAAACGCGAATACAAGATCCTGGACACTTCTGTGATCATCGACGGGCGTATCGCAGATGTCGCGGAAACAGGCTTTCTTGGCGGCACACTTATCATTCCGCACTTTATCCTGGCCGAGCTTCAGCAGGTTGCTGATTCGGCCGATTCGTCCAAACGTCAACGGGGACGTCGTGGGCTCGATATGCTGCAGCGGCTCCGCAACAACAGCAAACTGGATATCCAGATCCTGGAGACGGATTTTCCATCCGTCAAAGAGGTCGATCTAAAGTTGATCGAGTTGGGAAAACAACTGGATGCGGTTATCGTCACTAACGACTTTAATTTGAATAAGGTCGCGCAACTTCGCGGCGTAGCTGTCTTGAACATCAACGAGCTTGCAAACGCACTCAAACCCGTTGTGCTTCCCGGCGAGGCGATGCGTGTTTTTGTCCTAAAGGAAGGCAAGGAATACAACCAGGGTGTTGCGTATCTTGACGACGGAACAATGGTCGTGATCGATAATGCTCGGCGGTTGATCGGCAAGACAGCGGACATTGCTGTTACGAGCGTCCTTCAAACTACTGCGGGAAAGATGATCTTCGGCCGGCTCTGGGAAGAGAAGCTGGATGAGAATGGCGAGAGCAATATCGCTGTGCACGATTCGCGATCGCTTGGGTTTAGAAAGGCCACACGTGAACTAAGGCAAACCACTATCATCGAAGAGATGGAATCCTAGTTCTGCCCGATTATGAACACCGCCATAATCGTCGCCGCAGGCTCCGGAAAGCGCTTCAAATCAGACAAACCAAAGCAATTCGTTGAGATCCATGGGAAGCCGTTGATCTTCCACACGCTCGAAAAATTTCAGGCTGCAAAGTCGATCGATTCAGTCATTCTGGTTCTTCCCGAAGATCAGATCGAGTATTTCAATGCTATTGGCAGCCGTTTTCCTATTTCGAAATTGTTCGGTGTCGTCGCGGGTGGAGTGACCCGGGCCGAGTCCGCGCGAAACGGTCTGGACGCGGTGTCGGTAGGGACTGAAGTTGTCGCCGTGCACGACGGTGCCCGCCCCCTCGTTACTTCCGATGAGATCGATGCAACAGTAGAGAAAGCAAAAACTGCGGGAGCCGCTTGCCTTGTGGCGCCGGTGACAGACACGATAAAGTCCGTTCGGGGCGAAGAGATCGCGAATACCCTTGATAGGGAAAAACTCAGGCGAGCGCTAACACCGCAGGCCTTTCAGGTCGACGTTCTCCGGCGAGCGTTCGGTCTGGGCGATCTAAGTGAAGAGGTAACCGACGAATGTTACCTCGTCGAGAGACTCGGACATCCCATCGCGTTCGTCGAAGGAAGTCCGCGAAATATTAAGATCACCCATTCCGACGACTTGATCATTGCAGGAGTGTTTCTCAGGTAGATGTTTAGGATAGGCATTGGCAGCGATATTCACAGATTGGTCGAGCGCCGCCCGCTTATTATTGGCGGTGTTAAGATCGATTCCGATCTGGGTGCTGACGGCCATTCGGACGCTGATGTATTATGTCACGCGCTCTGTGATGCGATACTCGGTGCCTTGTCGCTCGGCGACCTGGGGAAGCACTTTCCGACCGATGAGGAACGCTGGCGAAACGCCGAAAGCTTTGTCTTTCTTCGATACGTTGTCGGTTTGATGAAGGAGCAGGGGTACCGGGTGTCAAACGTCGATTCGACCGTACATCTCGAAATTCCGAAGCTTCGGCTATATATCGATGATATGAAAGAGGGAATCGCCGGGGTCCTTGAGGTCGAGCCTGATTGCATAAGTATCAAGGCGAAGACGGGAGAAGGTGTTGACGCCGTCGGAAAGCGGCAGGCGGTTCGGGCCGAGGCTGTCGTCTTGCTTACGAGTTCGGAGTTCCAGCTTTAGCTGGCTCTGCTAAGACAATGACGGTCTAACAACAGCAAAGCCGGCTAAAGCTGGTACTCAAACGATGCGTCCACAAGAGATAATTGCTATAAAACGGGACGGCGGCGACCTTTCCGAAAATCAAATACATGCGTTTATCCGCGGGATCTGCGACCGTTCATGGGCCGATTATCAGATCTCAGCACTCGTGATGGCGATGTTCACGCGCGGGCTGAACGAAAGAGAGACGGAAATACTCGTTCGTGAGATGGTGGATTCCGGCGAGGTACTGGACCTTTCCGATCTTTCATCACCGAAGGCGGACAAGCATTCGACCGGCGGAGTTGGCGACAAAACATCGCTGATTATCGCACCGGTTGTCGCCGCATGCGGGGTTGCCGTGCCGATGATCTCCGGGCGCGGGCTCGGCCATACCGGCGGCACATTGGATAAGCTTGAATCGATACCCGGATACAACGTCCAGCTTTCGGGTGCCGAACTTCGGTCCGTTATCGGAAAATGCGGATTCGCAATGGCCGGCCAAACTGAACAAATCGCGCCCGCCGATAAAAAGCTCTACGCGCTTCGCGACGCAACCGCAACGGTGCCGTATGTTCCACTGATAGTAGCATCAATAATGTCCAAGAAACTTGCCGAGGGGATCAACGCGCTTGTGCTCGATGTCAAGACGGGAAACGGCGCCTTCATGCAGACATTTGAGGAGTCCAAAAAACTTGCCGAAGCGATGGTTCACACGGGTGAAAAGTTCGGCGTGCGGACTGAAGCGGTCGTTTCGGATATGTCCGAACCGTTGGGGCAGTACGTCGGAAACGCACTGGAGGTTTATGAATGCATCAAGATCCTTCGAAGTGGAGCGACCCCGCAAATGCAGCAGACAGCCGAACTCTCGATTGAGCTCGCGGCGAGAATGCTAAAACTAACCGGCACCTGTGAGAGTGTTGACGAAGCGAAAACATTGGCTGCCCAGAAGTTGTCGAGTGGCGAGGCCCTTGAGAGATTTCGAAACAACTGTAGACTTCAGGGCGGCGACATTTCGGTTTTCGATGAACCTGACAGGTTGCTCGCCGGAGATATCGAGCACTTCGAGATCGAGGCTGATCGTAGTGGATTTGCCGCGTCGATCAACGCGTTGGCGATCGGAGGGGCCGTCGTTGAGATAGGAGGCGGCCGGACACTACCCACCGACAAGATCGACAACGCCGTTGGCTTCCGCTGCAATCTAAAAACTGGCGATGAGGTCAAAAAGGGTGAGAGATTGGGCACCGCCTTTTGCCGCAACCGTACGCAATTTGAACTTGTTAGCGAAAAGCTCAGAAATGCATATACAATATCGCCTGAACCCGTATCGGTGCCAAAGCTTGTGAAAATGGTGATTCAATGAATTTGCGTTATTTAGCGTTGCTGTCTGTCGTTGCCGCTATGGCACTTATATCAGCGTGCACCGAAAGGACCGAGGCTCGCCGCGAGGGGTGCGATATCAAGGTCGGCATCGTCTTCGACATCGGAGGAAAAAACGACCGCTCGTTCAACGCTGCTGCGTGGGAAGGTGTAAAGCGTGCAGCCAACGACATGCCGATCTGTCTTTATGACGTGGAGCCCGGAAATCCGACATCGATAGAACCTGCGATGCGTGCGTTTGCGGAGAAGGGGTTCGATCTCATCATCGGTGTAGGGTTTGCGCAGGGCCCGATCATGCAGAAGGTTGCTGAGGATTACCCCAGTACGAAATTCGCGATCATTGACGGCGTGATCTTTGAAAAGGACGGAAAGACGCCGAAGTCTAACGTCGCGTCACTGGTTTTCCGTGAGCACGAGGGCTCATATCTGGTCGGGCAGATCGCTGCGGCAAAGTCGAAAACCGGAGTTCTCGGGTTTCTTGGTGGGATGGACATTCCGCTGATCCACAGGTTCGAGACCGGATTTGAGGAGGGCGCTCGTTCGGTTAATCCGAACATTAGGGTCATCGATAACTACGTGGGCGTGAACGATGCTGCATGGAACAACCCCGGAAAGGGTAAGGAACTCGCACTCGCCCAGATCGAAAAAGGTGCGGATGTCATCTTTACCGCGGCGGGGAATTCCGGCCTCGGGGCTTTCGACGCCGTAGAGCAGTACGGCAAGAACGAGAAGGGTGAAGCTAACAAATTCGTGATCGGCGTCGATTCGAATCAGAATATGGTCAAGCCTGGGTTTGTGCTGACCTCAATGGTAAAAAGGGTTGATAACGCAGTCTATGATGCTGTAAAAGAAGTGCTCGAGGGCAAGTTCAAGGGGGGCTTTCACGTTTTTGGGCTCGATAAGGACGGCGTCGCCTATGCGATGGATGAACA
>DATFEW010000367.1:0-5254 GCA_035250805.1 Pyrinomonadaceae bacterium | reverse complement strand
GAGTTTCGGATCAAGATCAACCTCGATATCGGGAGCAACGCCCTTATTCTCAACATCGAGCTCGCCCTGCGCATTTCGGAATGCGACGCGGGGTGCCGTAACGGAACCGCCATCGATCAGCACGGGATAACCATAGATGCCAACCAGCCCGCCCCAAGTGCGTTTACCGACCAGCGGGCCGACCTTCGCCTGACGGAAAAGCCAAGGCATCAGATCGCCGCCCGAGCCGGCGTACTCATTGATCATCATCGTCTTCGGCCCGTAGATCGACGCCACAGGCGTGGTAAAATCTTCGCCCTCGCGCGTTGACCAATAGTTCATCAGCGGCCGCTGCATGTAATTGATTATGTAATCAGCCGCAGTTCCGCCGCCGTTGAAACGCTCGTCGATCACCGCACCCTCTTTGTCGATCTGTGCGAAGTAGTAGCGGTTGAAGTTCGTGTAGCCCGCACCGGCCGTATTCGGCAAATAAACGTACGCGAGCTTGCCGTCGCTGAGCTCGTAAACCTTTCGTCGGTTGCCCTCGATCCATGCAAGATTCCGGAGCCCGCCTTCGTTTGCGACGGGAACGACCGTTACCTGCCGCGAACCAGTACCGCTCGGGTCTGGACCGACACGAAGAACCACCTGACGGCCCGCGGTCTCCTGGAACCAGGCGTATATATTATCCGTCGAGCGCAGGTCGCGACCGTTCACAGCGAGCAGATACTCGCCTTCACGAACGTCCACACCCGGCTGCGTGAGGGGCGCATTGAGCCCGGGATTCCAATTTTCACCATCGTAGATCTTGGCAAATCGATACCGGCCGTTCTCGATAGCGTAGTCGGCTCCGAGCAGCCCTACGTTGTATCGGGGTGGCTGTGGGATGTCGCCGCCACCCGAATTGTGGTGACCGACAGCCATATTGCCGAGCATCTCCTGGAACAGATAGTTGAGATCGGAGCGGCTTGCGACATTCTCCAGATAGGGCAGGTATTTTGTCTTCGTCGCGGCGAGGTTCAAACCATGAAGGCCGGGGTCGTAAAAGAAATCGCGTTGAATGCGCCAAACCTCATTGTAGATCTGTTTCCATTCTTCGCGAGGGTCAATGCGCACCTGCATATCGGCGACGTTGACAACGCCCTCTCCGGGACGCAAAGGCGTCGTAGTGGATGCGATCGTGTATCGATTTCCCGTTTGGCCGAACAGCATCTTTTCGCCGTTGGCGGAGACTTGAAAATTCGTAACGCTATCCAGGATCTTCTCGGTCTTTCGCGTATCGGCGTTGTGGCGATGGACCGCGGTCGAAGGCTGGCCGCCCGGTGTTGCGCCCGACGGAGGGATATTTTCGAGCAGGAAGAATGTGCCGGCCTTTCCGCCGACGATGCCCGCATAATCACGTGCCGGCATCGGCATCGTCACAATGCGCTGTCCGATGCGGTCAAAGTCGATCGTTACGCTAACTGGTTCTGGTTTTGCAGGAGGTTTCGGAGCGTCCGGTTTGGGTTCGACTACTTTTTCCTCATCGCTTTCGGGCGCCAAGGGCGAGGCATCGGTCTTTTTGAGCACGACAGCATAGACGCCGCGCGTGGTTTGAAACGGGAAGCTCGACATATCGAGCCACCCGGTCGTCGGGCCTGAGTTGGTGCTCGCCAGGAAGTAAATGTACTTGCCGTTCTTATCAAAAACGGCGGTCCGCGTATCGCTTAACCCATCTGTGATCTGCGTCGCCTTGCTGGTTTCGAGCGAATAAACGAAGACGGCATGGAGACGGTTTCGAAGCTGCTTCGTATACACCAGCCACTTGCTGTCAGGCGACCACTCAGGGTTGAGTACCATGTTCGGGTTCTCGTAGGTGTTAGTGTCCACCTTCGTGATCGTGCCTTTATCGACATCGAGGTACCAGATGTTAAGCCGCTTGTCCGTGAACACGACCTTCTTGCTGTCAGGCGAAAAACTTGGTGAGTAGAAATACGAAGGCGATGCACCAAGGCTGATCTTTTTCACCTCGCCCATACCCGTCTGCTCGCGAAGATGCAGGGCGTACTCGCCCGATTCATCCGAGAAATATGCGATCCAGCGGCCATCGGGTGACCACGCCGGGTCGCGGTCTGCAACGCCGGGTGAATTGGTCAGGTTGCGTGCGTTGCCCTTTTCGGCAGGCACGCTTAAGATCTCACCGCGGGCTTCGAAAACGGCCCGTGCACCGGTCGGTGAGATGGCGACATTCTGAATCCGATTGGCGACCCGCTCGAACCGAGGCCGCACCTCCGGGAGATCGGCGTTTACCGTGATATTAACTTTTGATGCTTTATTTGAATCAGTATCGTAGATCCAAATGGAACCGAACTGCTCATAAACCACGCCCCCCGGCCCCGAAGAAGCCGATTTGATATCCAGCCCGCGGTTGTTGACTGCATCGACGACCTTACCTGTCTTTGTGTTGTACGTGTAAAGCGAGACATTTGAACCGTTTCGATCGGACAGGAAAAAGATGCGGTCGTCGACCCACGAAGGCGTGAAATCGTTCGAATTTTGGCGCGGAATTTCTTCAACGCTCGAGTCGGCGAGGTTTCCGATCCAGATCTTTGTCGTGCGGCCGCCGCGGTATTTTTTCCACTGTTGAAACGCGGGAGCCAGCGGCATATAAGCCAGTTTTGATCCGTCCGGGGAAAATGAGGCACGACCGCCTGCCATCGGGAAAGGCAATTCGGCCGGCATGCCGCCGCCGCTCACAGGAACCGTGTACAATTTCGGCGAAGGTAGTAATGAAGCGCGGGTAGAAAGAAAAACGACCGATTTTCCATCGGGAGTCCAGCTCGAAACCTGATCCGCACCCGGATGGTAGGTTAGTCGACGCGGCTCGCCGCCTTGTGCAGGGATCACGAAAACGTCCACATTGCCGTCGTATTCGCCCGTAAACGCGATTAAATTGCCGTCGGGCGAGAACATAGGACTATTCTCCACACCGGCGCCGCTTGTCAGCCGGACCGCCGTTCCGCCATTCCGAGAAACGCTCCAAAGATCGCCCGCATAGGCAAAAGCGATGTGCGTCCGGCTCAATGTCGGCTGTCGCAAAAGCATGTGCGACCCGTTTTGCGCGGATGCAGCAATGCAGAAAACGAAGGCAAGTACGATCACGGCGAGGGACGTCTTCATTACAGTTCTCCAGTTATGTTGATTTGAGTGCTACCCGAAAATATACATTACGGAGAGGCGGGTTGGGAAGTTTCGAAAAGACGAGTTAAACACGTTATTTTTGTTGGATCCCGAGGTTTCTCATTCGACGATACAGGTGGCTCCGATCGACACCCATCTCATCGGCTGCCTTGCTCACATTTCCGTCGAATTCGGCGAGTTTATGAAGGATGAATTCCCGCTGATAGGCATCGGTTGCGGCCTTGAAGGTCGGGAATCTGAAACTTGAAGCCGGTTTGTCGCCCGTGAAGCTAAGATCGGGCAGATCATCGGCCCCGATCCTGGTTTTTGAGTTCATTATGATGACACGTTCGATGGTGTTCTTTAGCTCGCGCACATTACCGGGCCAAAAGTGGTTCTGCAGCCGTTCGATCGCCTCGTTTGAAAACACGCGCGGCTTTTTTCCGTTATCGGTAGAGAACCGTCGATTGAAATGATCGATGAGCAGGGGCACATCCTCAATACGCTCTCGAAGCGGAGGCACCTGAAACGGAATGACATTGAGGCGATAAAAGAGGTCGTGCCGAAAATCTCCGTTGTCGATCAGGTCGCTGAGTTCATGATTCGTAGCGGAGATAACGCGGACATCCACTTTCACAGCCGTGTTGCTGCCGACCGGTTCGAACCGCTGCTCTTCCAGGACCCGCAGCATCTTGGCCTGGACACGCGGTGACATATCGCCGATCTCATCGAGAAAGATCGTCGCCCCGTCAGCGATCTCAAACTTTCCTTTTTTCGCCGTCGTGGCACCGGAAAACGCCCCTTTTGCGTGGCCGAAAAGCTCAGATTCTACGAGTTCCTCAGGTATCGCAGCGGAGTTGATCTCGACAAAAGGTGACGCCCGGCGTTTCGATTGCGCGTGGATCGCACGAGCGACAAGTTCCTTTCCAGTCCCGCTTTCACCTGATATCAAAACGCGCCCGTCCGAAGGTGCCACGATCTCGATCTGCTTTCTAAGCGCACGCATCGCGATCGATTCGCCGACCATTACATATTCGTCGGCGAGTTGTTGTTGAAGCTGGTCGTTCGCGCGCTCGAGAATGCTCTGACGAATTGCGTTCTTAACAGTTATAACCGTGTGCTCGAGACTCAGCGGCTTTTCGATGAAATCGAACGCTCCCAGTTTAGTGGCCTTTACCGCGGTCTCGATGGTTCCGTGGCCGGAGATCATCACGACCGGTATTTCTTCATTTGATTCGCGAAGCTGTCTTAGTGTATCGAGCCCGTCGATCCCTTTGCCGAGCCAAATGTCCAAAAGAATGCATGCAAAAGTGTTCGTCTTGACAAGCTTTAGACAGGCTTCTCCGCTGACGGCTGTTTCGACAGTAAAGCCTTCATCTTCGAGCACGCCGCGGAGCGTATCTCGTATACCACGCTCGTCGTCAACAATGAGAACGCTACTCATACCCTCGGGTTAAACGCCCAAACGGCTGTTATCACAAATCGAAATGATCCCAACACGATGAAAAGCATTCCTGCGATTTCGAGAGGAAAGGAAGAAAATATGTCGTAGATTGCATAACTTGCTTTTGGATCGCAATTCAAAAGACAGCCATAATACGCAAATGAGAACGCAAGATACGCGCTAGTAGCGCACAACCACCATGTTATCGAGGTACCGGACAGAGTTAGCCTCAGAACAGACAGATAAACCAATCGAATGCCAAAAACGGCAAAGTAAACGACAGGAGAGACACTCGCACGAAAAATCGCTTCTTCACTTGGATTTTCTGCGTACTGTATCGCCCTTATCACTCCAACGCCTTCAACGAGCGCAATTACAGTAAGGAATAGCGCTGCAGCTTTCGAAATGAACAGAGTTTTCGAAACTCCTTCTAAATAACGATCCTTCCAAGCTCTAATCATTCTTTCCAACTAAACGGGCAATTCAATCACGAACCTTGCCCCATTCGGCTGGTTCGAAACCGCCCGGATCTTTCCGTGGTGGTCCGTAACGATGCGGTAAACGATCGCGAGTCCCAAGCCCGTTCCGCGCCCTTTCGTCGAAAAGTACGGCTGAAAGAGCTTTTGAAAGTCAGCGGGCTCGATTCCCTTGCCGTTGTCTGCGACCTCAACA
>DATFEW010000222.1:0-5729 GCA_035250805.1 Pyrinomonadaceae bacterium | reverse complement strand
CCGAAGCGAGGCCTCTGGAATTTGGCGCGTCGAGGTACGGATCGAAGAACCACGCGGTGGTCGAACCCAGGCTTCCGTCCGAATATCCCTTAAGACATCCGACCCGGAGCATCGCGTCCCCGAATGCATAATGCAAACCAGTGTTCTGCCAGCGTTTGTAATCGGAAAGAGGCGAACATCCATACACGCGAGTTTTCAGTGTGCCTCGTCGAAGCAGCTCCTGGTAAACTCCGACGTCCGTTCCAGCAGACATATCCTGCACGCTCGTCACGCCAAGCGACGCCGCGTGGTCGGTCGCAGCCTGCGCCGCCTCAAGCCTTTCCTCGAACGACGGATCCGGAATTACTTTTCCTACGTAACCCATCGCAGCGTCTTTGAAAACGCCCGTTGGATTGGAATTCGCATCGCGCACTATCTCCCCGCCTTCGACGTCCTTCGTATCTTTATTAATACCCGCAAGCTTCATCGCAAGGCTGTTCGCGAGCGCCATGTGGCCGTCAAGCCGGTCGATAAAGACTGGATTGTCGGGCGTCGCGGCATCGATCAGCTCAGCGGTCGGAAGACTGTTGGGCGTCCAGTTTTCGTGGTCCCATTTGCCGCCCAGTATCCAACGACCTTTCGGCAACTTTGCCGCAAACGCGCGAATTCGCTCGACAAATTCCTGCGGCGTTTTCGCGGTTCGCAGATCGACGGATGAAAGCTGCTGCCCAGTCTCAAGAAAATGCACGTGGGCATCATTGAAGCCCGGCACGATCAACTTGCCCCCTGGGTCGATCACCCGCGTCTTCGATCCGATGTACGGCTTCGTGTCCGCATCGGAACCAACGGCGACGATCTTGTTTCCGATTACCGCAATAGACTGCGCCTTCGGCTGCGAAGCACTCACGGTGTGAATGTTCGCGTTCTTGATAACGAGGTCGGCGGTTTGCGAATAAACCGCGGAAGAGCCGAAGACGGCGCACGCGACCGAAAGAATTGCCTTGATTGTTCTCATATCTTGTGTGTCGAAAACTCACCGATAGCGGGAACACGGTGCGAAAGTGTATCCTTTGACTGAGGGCGATTATAGCAGTGAAACCAAAGCATATCCAGATACTGGGCATCGTGATAAGCACAATGTTTGCTCTTTTTATAGCTTTCCTTTATGCGACGGAACCGCGTTCGCTCGGGGAGTTGACGACAAAGGCCGGTACGGCCGTGGGCGATGCGCTGACGAAGGGCCAGGTCATCACGGGCACTTATGAAGTTGATCCCGCAAAATTCGCTCAAGGACTTGCGCTATTTCGTTCGGGCGACTATCCGGGAGCGAGGAGCGCATTTCAGGCCGCCGATCCTGAGACGCGCGACGGTCGCACACAGTTTTACATTGCGTACAGTCTTTACCGGCAGGGATGGGGGCGTTTCGCCAGTGATAACAAACTGTTCGAGCAGGGTCTTGAGGTTGCGACTCGCGCAGACAAACTGCTCGGCGGCACGTACATTTCGGATGACGCTGACCTAAAACTCAAAACTCCGGCAGCATTGCGAAACGAATTGGAGGAGGGGCTCCGCGTCACTGCGGACGATTTCAACCCGATGCGTGCCTTGGAAGAACGTAAATAACGATGGAGCAAACGGAAGAGCAAGAGATCGAGAAACTCGAGGTGATCGATGCCGAGCCTGTATCCACAACGCGTGTTGATGGCGCGATTGTGCCGTTCGAAGAAGAAAAGCTGCACTCTGAAGACGTGCAGCGTGCTATCCGGCTTTACATACTTCTTCCTTTCGCGTTTCTGCTGGTGACTTTGTTCGGAGGGCTTCGTTTTAACGGCACGGACGGTTCGGTCATGTACCTGAGTCCTGCCCTCATTTATCTTATTTTCGGTGCGACTCTGATGGCGTTGTTCTTTGTCGCGGGATTGATCCGGCTGGACGGATGGGTGTCCGAACGCTTTCCAATTACAAAGAACGTCATTAACGGAATAACGCTCCTCGCAATGTACGCCGCGTGTGTACAAATGTTCAATTCAGTCATCCCGGAAAGTGGTGTGTTCTTCTGGTTGGTCTGTTTTTGTTTCTTCTGGACTTTATGGAACAACCTTTTCGCAAACTTTGACAACAAAAAGCTTCTACGAAGTCTCGCCGCCATGTTCGGCTTTGCGTTCTTTGTTAAATACTTGCTGCTTACCTACCTCGCGGCTCCGGCGGAGCAGAGTTTGGTGAGCTCCATCTTGAATAACCCCGGCCAGGCGGCGATCACATGGCTCTTCAGCCTGCCGCAATTTTCCCCGGCGACCGGCTATTTACAATTTTTTACGATAATTATTTTCATCGTCGCACTGTATTTTTTTCCGAATACCACAGAAGAATGAGAGTTTTACTTGTCCTGACGTTTATCACCGTCGTAACTCCCGCCGCGTTTGCCCAATCACCGACAAAGATCCTGAAAGCTGCCGAGAAAGCAATGGGCGGCCAACGCGCTATGCGTGCGGTCCAGTCCGCGGAGTTCACGGGCACAATAAAAAGTGTCAGCGACGGCTCGACCGGCAACTTCGCAATGAAGACCAGACGTCCCGGCCTCTTCTACGTCAAATACGATCTTGGCGGATTTGAGCACGAAGCCGGTTCAAACGGACGCTCTGCGTGGGTACGAGACTCACGTGATGGTCTTCGCACGCTTACGGGCGATGCAAGCAATGGTTTCAATGCAATGGCAGCCTTTCGAAGCTCTTTATGGCTTGATCATAAAAAGGAGCGGGCAAAGTTGGCATCCGCTGGCGCGGCGACCGTAAATGGCAAGCCCGTGAATGTCGTTTTGCTGACCACGTCGAAAAACGTTCCGATAAAACTGTACTTTGACAAAGCGTCGGGCGTGCTTGTACGCGACGAGATCCCGCTCGGCGACGTGACACAGATCACAGATTATTCCGATCACCGCAAGATCGCGGGTGTGTCGATGCCGTACTTGATGACGATCACGAATGGGCCGACCGCGTTGGAAGTGAAGCTCGACGATATAAAAATCAATGGCCGTACCGACGTCGCGCAATTCGGATTTCCAAAGATCTCAAATGAACCGCTGCCGGACATGCCCACGCTTCTAACCGATGTTAGAGCTAACGCGGACAAGCTCGAAAACCTTCTCGATACGTATTCCTATACCCAGAAACAGATCAACAGGGACGTCGGAAAGGACGGTGTGCTTCGCGAAACGGGTTCTGAAACGATCCAGCTTTCGTTCTACAAGGGCAACCGGATCCAACGGCAGATCGAGAAGAACGGAAAGCCGTTGAGTGAAAAGGAACAGCGAAAAGTTGATGAAGACGTCCAAAAGCGCGTCGAAGCGATCGAAAAGGACGTTGCGAAAAATGGGGCGAAGGCGGACAAGGAGACAGAGAGGTTGCGCCGCATATCCGTTGCTGAGGTTTTGCGGGCGTCCAAATTGATCAATCCACGGCGCGAAAGATTTCGGGACCGCGACATGATCGTTTTCGACTTTGAGCCCGATCCGGACTACGACCTTTCCAAGGCCGAAAGCATGCTGAAGCTCATCGGCAAGATCGCCGGCGTTGTGTGGATAGACGAAAAAGACAAACAGGTGGCACGGGTCGAGGCCTCGATGGCCGATAACTTCAACATCGGTGGCGGCTTGGTAGCCAAACTGCGTAAAGGCTCTTCGTTCATGATCGAAGCAGAACGTGTGAACGACGAGATCTGGCTGCCGTCGGTGGCGGATATCAATGTTTCGGTCCGAGTGATGCTTGTAAAGGGCCTGAACTTCAATCAGGTAATGCGGTTTTACGATTACAAGAAATTCGCGACCGAGGTAAAGGACGCAAGAGTAGGCGAGCCGAAGGCGAATCCCTAGAAGTTGAGCTTTAAATTTTTTCCGGACCGCTTCACGCGAGCGCTCTTAAGTTCAGTACCTTCCTCGAACGTGGTGGTAGGCTTGATCGACACGCCGTTCACGCTCAGGATAACGTCTCCACTCTTCACGCCAAGGCGTTCCGCCGAGCCTGTAACCGAATTCGCGACGCATCGTTCACCCTGAAACTCCGCATTGATGCCGGCCGATTCCAGGACTTTTTGCACCGGTATCGCCCTCTTGATCACGGTGAGCGGGTTCAGCGTCTGGTCCTTGTAGCCACCACCCGTCGAGGGGCTGGTACGGTCAACCGACCCGCTTCGGGCTTTGTTATTTACCCTGTTGGGCCGTGCGGACGCGACCTGAGTTTCGCGTACGTTTGCATGAGGGTCGGGCTCCTTCGATGCAACGTCCTCCGTTTGAACCTTCGCCGGTACGACGGTTTCCGGCATTGGGGTATGATCAACGACCTGCACCGTCGGAATGTCTCCGGACATGAATCCGGTTAAATATAGGAACATCGCCAGCCCTGCCAGTGCGGCCGTCGGGACCGCGATCTTCAAAAACGCAAACGGACTCGCTGATTTCTTCGGCTCACCGCTCGCGATGCGGGACTTTACGCCGAATTCAAAATTCTCAGGCGCTTGAACCCGCTGCAGCCCTCTAAGTAGATTTGTAACGCTTTCGTTGTTCTGTTCGTTGGGGATCTGTTCTCTCATCACTACACCCTAAATATGATCTCGAAGCTTTTCTTTCAGCAGCCCACGCCCACGGTTTATCCGCGATTTCGTCGTTCCTAATCCGAGCTCGAGTATCGCAGCAACCTCTTCATAGCTCTTCCCTTCTACATCCCGAAGCACGATCGGCATCCTGTATTTCGGGGGCAGCGTTTCGATCGCCTTTGCGATCACCTTGCTTCGCTCATCGTCTTCGAGGTTTGCGTCCTGAAGCGAGCGCGTGTCCGGCGGTTGAAACTCGACGGCCTCGTCGTCGCTCGACTGGAAAAGCCCGGTCAGCGAAAGTAGCGAGCGCCGTTTTCGCTTTCGAATCTCGCTGATCGCAAGGTTTGTCGCTATCCGGTAAATGTACGTGGAAAATGCAAAGTCGGTATGATACCGGTCAAGTGCGAAATAAACCCTTACGAAGGTTTCCTGTGCAAGGTCGACCGCCTCTTCGTAATCATTCAAAAATCTGTATAAGAAATTCGTTATCGGATTCTTATATCGCGAAACGATCTCGGCAAATGCGTCTTCGTCGCCCTCTTTCGCGGCGGCGATGAGCTCGTGGTCGGACGAATGCGGTTCAGGCACGGATGCTTTTCGGCCTCCCACAGCTGCGAACTCGACCATATCCAATGCCATACACGCATATGTTTGTACAACAGTTTACCGATCGAAACAAAAACCGTTCCGCAATCTTCACTCACGCGGAACGGCCGGTATTGTTGCAAAAATAGGTAAGAGTGGCGACTTCAGGTGTCCGTGCCGGGACGCCTAAAGCGTCATCTTGTTACGCAGGCCGCAGTGTTAACACCAAAAACGCGGTCCCCGTAGTGTTCGGCAGCGCAAGCGATCCGACCAGCGTCGGGATGTTTTCCGGTACCGTCAACCGTCCTGAGTTCAGGCCGATATTCTCGTAACTAAAGATCGGCTGACTTCCTCCCGACCCGTCCCTTGCAGTACCGGTTCGAACCGGGATTCGTGCCCCGAATCGAAACACATTAAGCGCAAGATCGTTGCGGCCGGTTGCCGAAGGCGAAGTGCGAAGCCCCACTAGCGACCATTCCCAGAAACTTGGTGTATCGCCCTGTTGTGTTTGGCCGAAGACGTTCGAGATCGATTTGTTCTCAAGATTGCCGTTTACCGCGATGCGACCGACATAAGTA
>DATFEW010000358.1:0-7799 GCA_035250805.1 Pyrinomonadaceae bacterium | reverse complement strand
CGTTAGCTCGCTCATCGGGGCCGGTTGGACTTTGACGTCAAAGGCCAACAGGTGCGGTTCCTGCCATGCGGTTATCGGCTCGACAAACGGACCTGTGTTGAAATTGCAGTAACGAATCGCGCCGACACCGCGCCCGTCGATCTTCGCATTGATCGGGTAGGCGAAACCGAGATTGAGAATTCCTTCGGGCTTTGCGTCGATCTGCGGAAATTCGACAACGTTCTTCCAGACTACTTCGATCGGCGCATCGATCTCGACGGTCGAGACTACTTGGTGAACGGTCGGCACCGGTTTGTTTGCGCTCTCGAAACCCATCAGCAGGGGCATCATTAGAAACAGCAAGGCCGACAGACCCACTCCACTTCTGTTGCCTTTAAGTTGTCTTGACAACGCGTACCCCGCGAGCGCCCCGAGCGCGACCAACGGTACTGCCAGCGGCAAGGTCATTGCGAGACAAACGAGACCTTCGATCGCGACTGCCATAAGAGCGATCCCGATCACGACGATAGACAAAAGACCGGCGAGGAGACACTGCCAATACGGCTTGTTGCCCTTAGGGGCATATATAACGGCTGATCCGAAACCCATAAGCATGGGTAGAAGCAGGAACAGCGTCCACCCGTATTGCTCGAAAACACTCACACTGACGGAGACAAGGGCCGTACCTAAAATTGGGGGAAGTACAGCCGCGGCAGCGAAACGAAGCAGATTTTCTGTTCTCTCGATCATTTGTTTTTCTTAATTCTATTTTCCGCGACGAAGAGGTAGCGTTGCTCCGACAATGGCATTAACCGCTCATGACGAACGAGTACGTGTTTCCGCATTGCGCTACGTAAAGCAGGTCCCCCGAAGAAAAGTAATATGCAATCCCCGGACCATTTCAAAAGCTGCGGTAGTTTCTCGGTGAATTTATCAAGCGCCCGACACGTGACGAAGGAAACATCGGGCTTTTTCGCTTCAAAAAACTGCTGGTTGATCACCTCGGCTCGTCCGTACAATTTGCATTTTGCAATTGCCGTTTGCAGAAAGCCAGCTTTTTTTCCTTTGGATTCGATCAGCGTAGCTCGAAGGTCGTCACGAACGATCAGGCACGGAATCGACGGCAAGCCCGCTCCGGCGCCGACATCGACGAATTTTGAATTCGTAGGCAGATGTTCCAGAAGCGTCAGCGATTCGAGGATATGCCGCACCGCAAATTCCTCCGGCATGCACGGCCCGACGAGATGCAAAAGAGGATTGTGCTTCTGAACGAGATCGCAATAATCGGCGAGACGCTCAATTTGCTCCGTGCTGAGATCAAGACCAAATGTCAACTCGTTGGACTCAAGGGCCTTGATAAGTTCGTCTCGTGAATTCATCACGTTACCTTTAAATACAGGTCGGGAGCCGAAACGTACCTTCGACTCCCGACTCTTCACTCTCGACTGTTTTTTTGGTGCGGACGAGAAGAATCGAACTTCCACTGCCTCGCGGCAACAGGCTTCTGAGACCTGCGCGTCTACCAGTTCCGCCACGTCCGCACGAGCGAATTTCGAGGATACTAGTTCAATTGGTCAAATTCAAGATTGCTGCGTCCGGAATAAGTGATAATTGATAACTGATAAGGGAAACTGAAGGCCGGAGAATCGCCTGTCACTTATCATTTATTACCTATTACTTATTCCGAAGAGTTTGTTATTTTCTTAGTGTGATCGTTGAGAATATTGCCGGCGTTAGATCGCGGATCGAAGCTGCGTGCCGACGGATTGGCCGCGATCCGGATGAGATCAAACTTGTTGCGGTAACCAAAACCCATCCCGAACCCGTCATTCGGGAAGCTATTAATGCAGGCCTGGTTGCGTTTGGCGAAAACAAAGTTCAGGAAGCCGAAGCCAAGGTCCGTGAGATCGGACGCGACGACCTCGAATGGCACCTGATCGGCCACCTGCAATCGAACAAAGCACGCAAGGCAGTGCAGCTGTTTGACGTCGTTCAGTCGTTGGATTCGGTCGAACTCGCGCAAAGACTCGAGCGTATTTGTATAGAAGAGGTCCGCGAAGAGCTTTTGGTCTATGTGCAGGTCGATCTTGCCGGCGAGGCGACGAAATCGGGCATTCCGGAGTTTGAGCTAGGCGAGCTTGTCGAATTCCTTCGCGGCAGCAAGCGCTTGAGATTTGACGGGCTTATGGTGTTACCTCCTTTTTTTGATGACCCTCAAGCGACCCGGCCATATTTCTCACGGCTCAGAGAAATTCGCGACCGCCTGGTTTCGATCGGCGCTTTTGCGAACGGGCGCGGCGAACTTTCGATGGGAATGACGAACGACTTCGAGGTCGCGATTGAGGAAGGCGCGACGATCGTCCGGGTTGGGACGGCGATATTTGGGGAAAGAAGAAGAAGTCAAACCACAGATGAACACTGATTCACACAGATAGAAAGTCTTTGCGATCTGTGTCCATCTGTGTTCATCTGTGGTTAATTATCTTATGTTGACCCTAACTGTTTACCCGATAGTTTGGATGATCTTATGGGGAGCATTTCTTGTGTTCCTCCTGCTAATGATCCTGCGGCTGATCTTTAGCTATGCGGACCCAAATCCGTTCGGCACTGTTGGTCGGTTTGGTTTCAGGATCAGAAAGCTCACGGAAAAATGGGTCTATCCGGCGGCGAGATTTCTAGCGAATTTTCGCGTCGATACTCGCCTTGCTCCGCTTGTTTCGATCTTTGTTGCATTGGTCTTTACCTTCTTTGCGAGTCAGATCATAGGGAATTTATTCTTTGTTATCGACGGCCTCACTGCAGGCGTCGCGACGGGGAATCCGAAAATGGTCATTGGCTTTATTCTCTATGGTTTGCTAAGCCTTCTCGTGCTGTTTATTTTCATCCGTTTTCTTTCGCAGTGGTTCGTGTTTGCAAGAAACACATTCCTAGCGTTCGTGATGCGCGTCACCGACCCGATCATGTTACCGGTGCAAAAACTGATACCCCCGATCGGGATGTTCGACATCTCGGCAATGATCGTGTTGATCGCTATCTTCCTCCTGCAATCCATTGTGTTAAGGATGCTTGTGTACTCATGATAACGGCGATGCAGCAGCCCACAAATGCAGAAGCCCGCACGTAAGCAAGGGCGTAACATCCAACGCATTGATCGACTTTACTGAAAACGACGGTTCGATAACGTTCACCGTTCGCGTTATCCCTCGCTCCTCCAAAACCGAGATCGTTGGCGAACATGACGGTGCACTGAAGATCAAACTCAAATCGCCCCCTGTCGATGGCGCTGCAAACGACGAGCTTGTCCGCTTTCTATCGAAATTGCTCTCGGTTCCGAAAACACATATCGAGATCGTTTCCGGCGAAACGTCTCGAACAAAACGCATTCGAGTTTCAGGGATCACTTCCGCTCAAATAGCCGCGATTTTTGCAGGGCAAAACCTAGCGTGATATATTCACAGATTCGCACTATATGTCTGGGCACAGTAAGTGGCACACGATCAAGCATAAGAAGGGCGCGCTCGACGCAAAGCGCGGCAAGATTTTCACTAAGATGATCAAGGAGATCACTGTCGCCGCACGTACTGGCGGCAGCGGCGATGTCGATTCGAACGCGCGCCTTCGAAAGGCAGTGAACGACGCCAAGGCGCAGAATATGCCGAACGACACCATCGATCGAGCCATTAAACGCGGCATGGGCGAGATCGAAGGAGCGTCGTATGATGAGGTCGTGTACGAAGGTTACGGCCCGAACGGGGTGGCTGTAATGGTCGAGGCGATGACCGATAATCGCAACCGTACTGTTGCCGAGATCCGCCATATTTTCTCGAAGAATGGCGGCAACATGGGCGAGGCCGGCTCCGTCGGGTGGATGTTCGACAAAAAGGGCTACATCGTTGTCGATAAAGCCGCGAAAAGCGAAGATGAATTATTTGAGATCGCCATCGAAGCCGGTGCCGACGATATGCAGGACGACGGCGACGTGTTCGAGATCCTGACCGCTCCCGAAAATTTCGAATCGGTCAACGAAGCTATCAAAAAAGCTGGCATCGAACCGCAAGCAGCAGAAGTTTCGATGATCCCGCAGAACTACATAAAGCTTGAGGGCGCCGACGCCAAGACGATGATGAAACTCTACGACGCCCTAGACGACAACGACGACGTCCAAAAGGTCTATGCGAATTTTGATATAGACGAGAGCGAGATGGAGTAGGGTCCATCTGTTGCTCAAATTGGCGGTTCGTGTTACAAAGTCTTCATTCGTCGACTAATTCGAGCTACGTCCGACCCCGACAACAAGGAGCTTCTTATGAGAAAACCTATTCGCATTTTGGCCATTATGGGTGCGACGCTTTTTCTTTCGTTCCAGGCATTGTCCCAGGCGTCCGAAATCTGTAGTGAAAAAGCTGGTTCGGCGTGGCTTTCGTCCAAGACCGTTTACGGAAAGGTTAGCCTCGTAGGGGCCGACGACACGAGCCGTCCGCCGAAGGTTACTGTTACAGTATTGAATCCTGCGGCGCGAGTAACGGCCAGCACCACGATCGACAGGTCAGGCAATTACTGCTTCCACGATACCGATGGAAGTGGTGCGACGCTAATCGTTGAAGTCGAAGGGCGCGAGGTGGGCAGAGATGTCCTGGAAACTGCTTCAGGGAACATGCCAAAACAGTTTCGTCGAGACTTCCAGCTTGAGATCGGTTCAAGGCCTTCGAAACCTGCGGTCGTTTCCGCAAAATATCCTTACCAGCGTACCGACCAGAATTCCAAACTCTTTTTGGAAGCCGAGCGTGCAATTGCGTCGAAAGATAGTAAGACGGCTGAACAACTATTAAGCCAATTGGTCGCGAGCGATCCCGCAGACTTCTTTGCGTGGGCGAAGTTGGGGACGGTCTATTACGAACGCAGCGAAATGAGCGACGCTGAAAAGGCCTTTCAAAGATCGCTCAGTGCGAATCCAAATTTTGCTCCGGCGATGATGAACATCGGACGCATTCATCTCGTGCAGAAACGCACCGATGCGGCGATAGAAATGCTTTTGAAAGCAACAACAGCGGATCCCAGTTCTGCCCGATCGTTTCAATTGCTTGGCGAGGCATACCTGGTCGCTAGAAAGGGAACTCTCGGTGTCGAGGCTCTGAACGAAGCGATCCGGCTCGAGCCAATTGCCATGGCCGATAGTCATCTTTTGATGGCTCTGCTCTATGACAAGGCCGGAGCAAAGAATTTCGCGTCGCGTGAATATCGGATGTTCCTTGAAAAAGTGCCAAACCACCCAGATGCGAAAAAGTTTGCCCTGTACATAAAGCAGAATCCGGACGTGCCATAGGATCAAATGCGATCCGATCCCGACAACACGGTTTTACGGGCTGTGCCGTAACCTTCAGTCCAAACTCGTACTTGCCCGAACTCAAAAAGTTAGCGGAAGTGTATTACTGATTCGGAGTCGCTTCTGATTGCCCCGCTTCTAGTTAAGCTTTTCACCGCGCTCCATCCTGGCGAGAAAGTCTTTCATCCGGCGTTCACGAGTTTCCGGACGCTTTGCGCTGTGCAGCCTAAATGCAATGGCGAATTTGTTCGTTTTGTTTAGAGTTTCAAAGAATTCGTACGCCTTTTTGTTCTTCTTAAGTTCCTTCAGGAAATCGGCCGGGACCTCCATATTCTTCGGCGAATCATATGCACGGTCCCAGCGTCCGTCCTTCTTTGCACGTTCGATCTCGGCAAGACCCGCGGAAGTCATCCGTCCGTCTTTAATTAGCTTCGCAGTCTTTTCCTGATTTCGCTTTGACCAGATACTTCTCGCACGCCTCGGCGTGAATTTCTGAAGGAACGACACGTCGTCGTGCTTGTTTCGCTGCCCGTCGATCCAGCCGAAGCACAAAGCCTGGTCAAGCGCCTCATCATGGGTGACCGTCTTTTTCCCGGAATCCTTTTTGAAGATCCGCAGCCAGATGCCGTCTGATTTGGAATGATTTTTCTCTAGCCATTCACGCCATTTTTGATGAGTTGCAAACGATCTTATGCCAATACTCTTTGAACTATTCATCCCAGCATCTGCCCAAACACGATCCGATGCCCGTCAGGTGTAACCACGCTAAATTCCCGGATTCCCCACGGTTTGTTTTCGATCCTCGACAGTATCTTCGCTCCGCGCTCGATAAACTCTGCGTAAACTTCATCCACGTTTTTGATGACTACGTGTGCAAACCACGAATGATTGCCACTTTCCTCGGCCGTGATCTCGTCAGAACATTCACCCAGCATGACCTTGAAATCGCCGAATGAGAGAAATTCCCAGCCCGGCGCAGTGAAGTCGCGCTCGAAACCCAACTTATCGAGATAGTAGTCCGCCTCGACCTTCAGGTCTTTAACCGCGAGCACATGTCTCGTGCGCACGACACTTCGTTTACTCTTCAGACTCATAGTTGGCCACCCTGCCCTAACCTCGGCGATGAATTTATCGGTATCGGGATCATTCGCTGCGCTCGCGGCCGCCTCTGCCTTTGCAAACCATTCGTGAGCCAAGGACAGATCGCCCTCCTCAATAGCAAAGATCGTGAGCCAAGCGGCGCCCTCGGCGACGCCGAGAGGTTGGTCCATCTTCTCGTAACGTCTAACCGCCTCCTCCCATAGTATTGTCGATTCATCGCGTTTACCGACGCGGTTCTTGATCACAGCAGGATATCGAACTGTGTTTGCGTAGTTGTCGTCATTGTCGCTCGCATGTTCTCGGAAAAGCCCGAGCGACTCGTCATAATATTTTTCGGCTTCGGTGAGATGCTCGGCGTACTCGTGATTGATGCCGATGTGCCGGGTTACCCAGGCGGCCTCGAGCGGCATTTCCAGTTTGAGGTAGAGCTCAACAGCCTCCGCAAAGGTCTCGTTCGCGGCGTCCCACATGAGGGGCGGCCGACGCTGAATATTTCCTAACTCTTTCAATGCATTTGCGAGCGCCAGTTTATCGCCGCTCGCCCGCGCCGCGGAAACGAGCGCCTTTGCCGTTTCTAGTCGCTGCTTGAATTCCAGAGGCAGCTTATCAGGGCCATCTGTCATGCTACGCTAAGTGTTCGTCGTGACGCTTCAACGCGTCTGCGACGCGAAGTTTTGTTTCGACTGAAGGAACGTCTTGCTTTGCCCACCACTCCGGATATCCGTCTGCCACTACTGCTCCGGCATCGATCAACCGCTCTACGATCTCGGCGTGATCGGGTTTGTATTCGTTGACCGCCGACCATATCGCCTGTTCGAAAACGGTGCCGCCATACATATTCTTGACCTCGATCGGCACCTTTCGATCGACAAGCAGTTTGATCACATCGAGCCGTCCGCTCGACGCGGCGTAATGAAATCCGCTGAGGCCGGTTCTCATTCCGGCATACGGATCGACCCCCTTGTCCAGAAAATATTCCGCGGTCTTAGCGTGGCCAAGCATGCAGGCCGCGGAGAAAACTTCGGCTAGAGTCCCTTGCTCATCCGCAAAATATCCTTTCTCAAACCAATCCACAATTTGCTCGTGGAATTTCGTAGGCCCACCGACCATCGTTTCAAGGGCCGAAAAATCGCCGCGCACCATTGCCGCGATCGCGTATTGAAACAGCATCGGTTTTGCGTTCGGGGGCGGATCGTTTATCGCTTTCGTCAGGTCGTCCCAACTCCCAAATCCGATCTCGTCCGCGACGAGAAGACGCGCAGTCGAAATGTCGAATGCGTTCGCATCCAATGAAGTACCGGTTCGATCCGTGATCTGTTTCAGTCGATTTGCGATGTGCTGCGTAAACCTTGTATCGCCCGAGGAATGAACTTCGACTATCGCGGCCACAATCTCA
>DATFEW010000356.1:0-3760 GCA_035250805.1 Pyrinomonadaceae bacterium | reverse complement strand
AACGAGTTTCTCGGCCTTGATGAAAAGCACGCAAAAAAAATAATGAAGGACACCGACATCATTATCAATGGTGCCGGTAATGTAACGTTCAACCCGCCACTCGAAAGCGCGCTGCGGACGAATGTGGTCGGTTCGAACAACATCATCAAAATGGCCCGGATGATGAAAAAACCGCGGCTTGTTCATGTTTCGACGTGCTTCGTCGCGGGCAAACGGAGCGGGGCGATCTGGGAAAACGAACCCGTTGTCGGCTATTTCCCTCGGAAAAACGAACTGATAGGAACGACGTTTGATGTGAACCGTGAGGTCGAAGACTGCGCGCGTTTGAGCGAGCAAGCTCGACAGGAAGCGGACGACGCGGTACAGGCGGCAAAATTTCGTGAGCAGGCCCGGACGAGATTTATCGACGAAGGCCGCGACCCGGACGATGAATCCGAACTGAAATCGGCCATTTTTCGAGAGCGAAAAATGTGGATCCGCGAGCGGACAACGGAACTTGGGGCGGAACGAGCGGAGTACTGGGGCTGGACGAATATCTACACCTACTCCAAATCACTGGCGGAACAGATCATCGCGCAGCAGGATGACATCGTAAAGGTGCTCGTCCGGCCGTCCATAGTCGAATCGTCGAATCAGTACCCGTTCCCCGGTTGGAACGAAGGATTTACCACGACCGCGCCGCTGATTCTGATCTCCTTACGCGGCCAGCCTATCATCCCAGTGAACGAGAATCTTATTCTCGACGTCATTCCGGTGGACATGGTGTCCGGAGCGATACTTGCAGCGTCAATGAATGCTCTTGTCGATGACAACCCGCCTCTTGTTTTTCAGGCATCCTCCGGAGACTCGAATCCGAACGACATGAAGCGGATCGTCGGCTTGGTCGGGTTATACAAAAGGCAGCATTTCGAAGACAAAGAGACCGGCAACAAGATCGCGAACAAACTCGCCGGAATGATCGAGGCGGCACCGGTTACACAGAAAACCTACGAGATTGCTTCGGCACCGATGCTCAACAAGCTGGCGAAACGGGCTGACAAGTTCCTCGACAAGGCAACACCCCGCTGGGGCGGGGGTCGAATAGGAAATATCGTTTCCGATCTGAAAAAGTCTACTGAAGACTTCACACGCACGACACAGGAAACTATGGACGCGTTCGCAATGTTCAAGCCGTTCATGATCGACAACGAATATTTGTATCGATCGGACAATGTGCGCGCATTGCAGGCTGTGATCAAAGAGAAGGAACGGCACCTTCTGCCGTGGTACCCCGAACGGCTTGACTGGTACGACTATTGGCTAAACGTCCATTTCCCTGGCATGAAAAAATGGGTGCTTCCGACGCTCGAGGAAGAGCTGAAGATCCAGGAGAAGCGCTCATTTACGTATCGGGATCTTCTCGACCTGTTCGATACTTCGGTGAAACGCTTTCCGACACGCACTGCGATGCGTATCGAGCGAAACGGACGCAAGGAGCAGTATACATTCGAAGATGTCGGCGAATTGACGATGAGAGCCGCAGGCTTTCTTGCCCATAACGGTATCAAACAGGGTGACCGCGTCATTTTATTTTCGAACAATATGCCCGAATGGGGTATGACCTACTTCGGTATTTTGAAAGCCGGAGCGACCGCAGTGCCTATCGACCCGGCCAGCTCCGTCGAAGAGATCATTAATTTCGCAAAGGCTGCGGAGGTTTCGGCGGTTGTATTGTCGCCGAAATTGGCGGCTGAGAATCCGGAGTTGGCAGCGAAGTTGGGAACGCGGACGCCTTCGTCCGCAATGAGTGCGAAACACGAAAAAAGAAATCAGCGTCCTGACGGACGCGTGGTGGACGAGGGCGTCCGCGTTCCCATCTGGACTTTCGACGAGATCTTTGAAATGCCGGATGAACTCGAGGAAACGAAGCGACTTGCACTGCTTCCGCCAAAGGTACTTAGCAATGCTGTCGCCTCGCTGATCTTCACGTCAGGAACGACCGGAAAACCGAAAGCGGTGATGCTCTCGCATAAAAACTTTACGAACATGATCTCGATGCTTTCGAGCGTACTTGATATGGACCTCACTGACGGGGTCCTGTCCGTACTTCCGATGCATCACACGTTCGAATTTTCTGCCGGTTTCCTCACACCGTTTTCAAACGGAACGCAGATCACGTATCTCGATGAGTTGACCTCTGAGGAACTTTCCCATGCGATCGAAAACGGGCACGTTACAGGCATGGTAGGCGTGCCGGCGTTGTGGGAGATGCTGCATCGACGAATCAAAACGCGTCTTCGAGAACGGGGTGACTGGATCGCCGATCTCGCCGACAACATGATCGATTTCAACGCCTGGATACGCGATAACACGCCGTTCAATCTTGGGCCAATCGTCTTTTTCCCCATCCATCAGGGGATGGGCGGCAAGATGCGGTACCTCATCTCGGGCGGTTCGGCGTTGAGCGCAAAGGTGCAAAAAGATCTGCATGGCCTTGGATTTACGGTGCTGGAAGGTTATGGGCTGACTGAAAGTTCACCGGTACTTACTGTCTCCCGTCCGGGCAACAAACTGTTGAAAGGAAGCGTCGGCAAACCCCTGCCGGGTGTGGAAGTAAGGATCGACAGGCCGGACGAGAAGGGGGTCGGCGAAGTGGTGGCACGCGGGCAGAACGTGATGCTGGGTTATTACAACGACGAGGAAGCGACCGCTTCCGTGATGCAGGACCGGTGGCTCCGGACGGGCGACCTCGGCCGCATCGATGAGAATGGAAACCTCTATATTGTCGGCCGATCGAAGGACGTGATCATCGATTCGAACGGCAAAAATATTTATCCCGATGAGATCGAGGAGCTTTACAGCAAGTTTGAGCTGATCAAAGAGTTAAGCGTGGTAGGACTGCCGGATGAAGACGGCGGCGAGAAGATCGCCTCGCTCGTCGTGCCGGATTACGAAAAGGAGATCGCCCTTTCCCGGGCTGATGTAAACAAGACGATAGAGGAACATTTTCGCGAGGTCTCGGCCAGTTTACCGTTCTTTAAGCGTGTGAAGGTCCTCCATGTTACTCCGTTCGAATTGCCGCGGACAGCCACGCAAAAAGTAAAACGTCCGGAAGTTGTCGCCATGCTGCAGTCTCTCGAAGACCGTAACCGGCGACGCACTAAAGCGGCCGTCGAATCAAAGGGTGACGACAATATGCTTTGGCTGCGAAAAATCGTCGCCACGGTCTCTAACCGGCCGCTGTCGGATGTCGCGGTCGATGATAAGCTTGCAGACCTTGGATTCGATTCGCTGATGTTCGTGGAGCTTCAAGCCGCGGTTGAAGATGCAGGCGGGCGTGTACTCTCGCCGGATTCCCTAAATGAGGTTCAAACAGTCCGCGAACTGCTGACGGCCGTGAACCGAGTGGACAGGTCCAAACGTCTCGCCGACGAACCGAAAGCAGAAGAAAAAGAGGAAGACGAGGATATCTACATTCCCTCGCTGGTTCGCCGGATAGGAAACGCCGCCGTAGATCTCGCGCAGGATACACTCTATTCGAGCGTCCTGAATACGACCATCGAGGGAGAAGGCAATGTGCCGCAGCATGTGAATTTCATTGTTGCTCCCAATCATGCCTCGCACATAGATACGGGTCTGGTAAAGCGAGCATTGGGCAAAGACGTCGCGGAGCAGACGGTTGCAGTCGCCGCAGCCGATTACTGGTTCGACACGAAATATAAGCGTGCCTACATGAACAATTTCACGACGCTTGTCCCGATCGAACGCACCGGCTCTTTAC
>DATFEW010000345.1:0-7007 GCA_035250805.1 Pyrinomonadaceae bacterium | reverse complement strand
CGCTTATCGGAAAACTGGCAGGCGGATCAAAGTAAAAGTACGTTAAGTAACGAACCGAAAAGGCAGCCGCAGGGCTGCCTTTTTTGTACACCCTAAAGTTGGGTTGCCCCTGGCTGGAGCATACGTTCTACGTATTTTGCTATAACGTCCACCTCCAAGTTGACCGGTTCACCAGGTCTGAGAGTTGAAAAATTTGTAAGTTCCCAGGTTTTTGGAATCACGGCGATATCGAAGTGGCTGTCGCCGAGCGAGGCGATCGTGAGCGAGATACCTTCGACAGCGACCGAGCCTTTGTTTACAAAATACCGCGCGAGCTCAGGTGGAAAGCCGATGCGTACCGTATAGAAATCCCCATCTTGTGTAGCAGAGATGAACGTTCCGCGGCCGTCCACATGCCCCTGCACGATGTGTCCGCCGAGGCGCGTCGCAGGGGTGACGGAGCGTTCGAGATTGACCCGCGAACCGGGCTTCAACGTTCCAAGGGTCGAACGATCAAGTGTTTCTCGTGAGATGTCGGCGGCGAATCTGCCGTGCGAGACATCAGCGGCGGTGAGGCAAACTCCATTCACTGCGATCGAATCGCCGTCCTTTGTATCGCTTGTAACAAGCGTGGCAGAAATTTCGATCCTCGCGCCGGAACCGTACTCGACCAGTTCTGCAACAGTTCCGAGTTCTTCTACTATTCCCGTAAACACAATTTAAAAAATATACGACGGACTCTCGGCCCGTCGCTTGATACATGGAATTAACGGACGAAAACTAGAACCACGCTTTTTTGTTCAGGACATAGGTCTGAACGAATTCTTCATCCGACTTTGTGAGATAGATTATCCCTTCGATGATGCCGATCACAGTGGTAATGAAGATGAGCGGGGTTGCAATGCCGCAGGTAACGATCGCAAGGATGAACGAAACCAGGTACACCGACAGCATAATGATGCCCTCCTGCTGGTAACCGAGCACGAATTTATGGATCCCTAGTCCGCCAAGCACGATCCCGCAAATTCCCGCCGCGATCTTTTTGTCTGCGCCCGGAAGTTTTTGGGCCTGGTAACCGCCTGCAGGCTGCATCGGCATCGGACTGATCGGCAGCATTGTCCCGCAGTTTGTGCAGGTCTGATAGTTGGCCGGGTTCTGCGAATGACAACTCGGACAAGATACGTAATTTGTGGCCATATTTTGCGTTTGTCTCCTCAGGAGTGAAGGTAACTAAGTATCAATCAGGCGGTTGGTTTTGTCAAAGAAAAGCGCCGTCGTATACCAGTCTAACGAAGAGTCTCGCATTGGCGCATGTCGCCGCTTCGCATTCCGCGCGCAAACCATTGGATCCGTTCAGCTGCTGAGCCATGAGTGAAAGAATCAGGAATGACATAGCCTTGCGTGCGCCTTTGGATCATATCGTCGCCGACGGCACCAGCTGCCTTGATCGCCTCTTCAGCGTCGCCCGTTTCCAGACGGCCCTGTCGCTGCGCGTGGTTTGCCCAAACGCCGGCATAGCAGTCGGCCTGAAGTTCAAGAGCGACGGAGAGCCGCTTATCCTGCCCCTGACGCTGAACGCGATCCATAACTCCAGTGAGATTTTGTATGTGGTGGCCGAATTCATGTGCGATGACGTAGGCCTGCGCGAAATCACCCGGAGCCTTAAATTCGCGCCGAAGCTCATCAAAAAATGCGAAATCGAGGTAGAGGTTTGAATCGCCAGGGCAATAGAACGGCCCCGTCGCCGCACTTGCGTAGCCGCAGGCAGACGAAACTTGTCCGGTGAAGAGCACGAGCTTTGGGTCCTGGTAACGGACACGTGCCTGTTGAGGTAACGCCTGCCGCCAATGGTCTTCAAGGCTTCCCATCACCGCTCCGACAAATTGCCGATTTTGGTCTGTTGCTTGGGCCGAGTTTGCTGCGGTCGAAGGAGCCTGCGTCTCCGTGCCGGACGGAAGGCCCTCGAGCAGTTGGCTGGGATCGCCTCCGCATAGCATTATGGCTACTGCGATAAGCACGACGCCGATACCGCCCCCGCCTATCGCTATACCACGTCCGCCCATTCCACGGCGGTCCTCAATGTTCGCACTTTGCCTCTGGTCGCTCCAACGCATATTTCCCCCTTGCGAGCATACGAATGCGGGAATATTATCACTTTGCCACGTTACGTCGAAATTATTGTTGGGAACATTACATCGTTAGGCACCCCACTCCGAGGAGTAAATTTTATTTTCTGCAAAACCTTGACAGAAACGGACTTACAGGCATATTATCGTTACACAGGCAAAAAGGGTTGTTTCTCGCGTTCATTAATTGAAAAGGAGGAACCATGATCAAACTCGATATCGTCAACCAGGTTGCCGATAAAACCGGCGTTCCCAAACAGAAAGCCGAACAGGTTGTCGATTCTCTTTTTAACGCTATGAAGGAGGCGCTCGCCAAGGGAAATCGTATTGAGCTTCGAGGCTTCGGTGTTTTTATTGTCAAGCCCAGGAAACGCGGCGTGGGCCGGAACCCGCGAACCGGCACCGAGGTGCCGATCCCGGCAGGCAAGACCATCCGGTTCAAGCCTGGTAAAGAGCTTACGGAAAGAGCGGTAAAAGCTTAGTTGTTTGTTTTTTTAACCTGACTGTCGCAGATCACTCGAGCGAGATGTATCCTTGTGATCAGCGGCTTTTTTATTTTTGATGTCAGACCCAACTCCTTTCACACTTTCCGACGATCTCTCAGATCCCGCTCTCCGGCCAACAGCACGTACGTGGGTCAAACACACAAGCCTTCTGCTCGTTACTTTTGCAACGATGACAATTGCGGGGGTCTTATTTCCGTTTGGTTCGATCTACACACTTCCCGAAGCCGATCCGCAAACATTTTCAGAGGCGGTGCGATTCGTTGGTGACATACCGATCAAATACATATCTCTGGTTGCGTACGCAATATCCCAGCTTTTCACCAACGCTGCCTTGCTGCGTGACGGGTTGAGCTTTTCACTTTCGCTGCTGTTTATTTTGATCTCGCATGAAATGGGCCATTACATCGCCTGTCGGATCTACCGTGTTGACGCGACATTGCCCTATTTTATTCCGACGCCTCCGATGATCGGACCGGCCGGGACATTCGGTGCTTTTATCAAGATCCTCGCGCCGATGCCTTCAAGGAAAGCGGTATTCGATATAGGTGTTGCGGGGCCCATCGCGGGCTTTGTTGCATTGATACCGGTAGCGATCATGGGTATGGCGACCATGCAGGTCGCGACTCCCGAACAGGTCGCGGCCGGCCAGGGCAGTCTGATATTCACCGACCCGCTTTTCATGCGCATCCTTGCGATGTTCTATGGCATCGATCTAACGTTCGGTATTGGAAACCCCTTTTATTTTGCCGCCTGGGTCGGACTGCTCGTCACGGCTCTCAATTTAATTCCTTCCGGACAGCTTGACGGAGGGCATGCTATCTATGCGGTGTTTGGTGAACGCGTCCACTATTGGTCCGGCCGCATTGCATTCATCACGATGGCTACTTGTTCAGTTCTGGGCTGGTTTTATTTCAATAGCCCGAGCGGCTTTCTGATCGCGGTTTTGCTTGGGATCATGATGCGTGTAAAACATCCAACACCGTGGGATTTGACACCACTCGACATAAAAAGGAAGGCGGTGGCCTTCCTTTGTCTGATCATCTTTATCTTGTGCTTCGTACCGTTTCCGATACAGATAAATTAAGCAAACTGCTAACAGCAAATAACTAACAGTGAAAGAACGCCTTCACTTTTCGTTGTTCGCTATTCACTGTTCGTTGGTTTGCGGCAGCATTCCTTTTACTTCATTTACCATCCGCTGCACATCCTCGTGGCCATCAAGTGCGATCATGAAAAAGTCGTAACTGGTCTTGAAGCAGACCATTCCGTTGCCGAAGAACCATACACCTTCGAGCAACGGGTTGCCGCCGAGCAGCCAGTCAATGGGTGCGCCGGTAATGGTTTTCGGATTGAGAACATTCGTCATCATTACCGCTCCGGAAGCGAATGAGAACGCCCCTAGTAGTGGTGCCCCGATTCGTCTTGCTATATCGCGCTCGAATCGTATGCGTTCCGCTTCGGCCTCGGAGAGCCTTCCTTTTTCGATCAGGTCTTCTTTTCGTTTTAGGAATTCATTGAACTGTTGACCGAGCTTTTGTACCGACCACGCCGGAAGCGCCGAATTGAAAAGCCAGTGCGAACTAAATCCCGTGAACACCACCCCAAGTCCTGCGCCTACGGCCATCGATGCTCCGGTTGCCGCCGCCTGGAGAGGATTCTCCACCACATAAGCGGAAGCTTGGGTAAGCGCCGTCATCGCTGAATCGACGGTTCGGGTAAAGCCCGCCCCTAAATTGAAGGCCTTGCTGACCGTGCGCGCGCCGGAATGCACAGTATTTTTCGCGCCGCCGAGGAACTCGCCTGCTTTTTCGCCCGCGGTCTTTCCAGCTTCAACGACCACACCGCCGGCCATTTCACCTGCATCCTGAGCGACCTCACGTATCGGCTCACTTGCGGTCCAGGCTTTCTTTGCTGTCTCTCCAGCAGTTTTTATAGTCGATTCGGCGGCCTTGACCGCCTGCTTCCCTACATCCGTCTTGCTGGCCTCAGACTTGATCTTGCCCGCCCCGGCCTTGGCGGTTTCGGCGACTGCCCGGGCGCCTTCTTCGATCTTTTCTTTGATCCCGAGTTGTTTGTCGACTTCGTCGAATTTCTCCTTCGCGTCCCTCTGCCATTTTTCAAAACGATCTTTATAATCGGCCATATATCACCTTCGAAAAACTTTACGCACTGCGCATCTGGTTTGTTCGCTTTGATGCCAATTCGGAGTCCGAACGACCTAATTTTTGCATCATCTGAGCAAGTATTCAACAGTTTTTCGTGGCCAAAGGGTGTGTTAATCTGGTCGCTGGAATGTTGGTGAGGTGTCCTCAATGCGGAAAGACGGCCGAATACGAAGGTAACGATTTTCGCCCGTTTTGCTCGGAAAGGTGCAGGCTGATCGACTTCGGAGCTTGGGCTGATGAGGAGTACGCGTTGCCGGCAGAGCATGCAGAATTGTCGGATGAAGAAGCGGAAGAGATCGAAAAAGCCCTAGGAGGAAACCCATGAGTTTTGTACTTTTCGATATCGGCCCGCCGGGTGGTTCCATAGGGTTCGGCCTTATGATCGGCGGCTTCTTGGTGCTCGCAGCGATAGCCTACGTGATCTTTCGTTTGCTACGAAAGACAGTCCGAATTGCCCTCCGGTTAGCGATAGTTGCGGCCATCCTGATCATCGGGCTGATCGGGGGGGCGTTCTTCCTAATGCTTGGGTCGGGCAGTGGGCCCGTGCAACGACCGGCGACGCAGCGTAACCGATAAGTTCTGGTTATAGTTTGGGTATCGTGACGAACAGGCTAACAGCCTGTTCTACTTTTAAATGGAAGCAGAGGCGGAGATAAAGCGGGACGGGTTGTGGCGGCGTTATCGAAGCTTGCCCGCAAACGTATTCGCGCTTAGCTTTGTTGCGTTTCTCAATGATGTTTCGAGCGACATAATCTACCCGCTGCTCCCCGCCTTTCTTTTTCTCACTCTTGGTGCGTCGCCGTTCGCGATCGGGCTTATCGAAGGATTTGCCGAATCGGTCGCAAGCATTCTGAAACTTTTTTCCGGGTACCTCAGCGACAAGTTTGGAAATCGGAAGCTGCCGGTATTTCTCGGTTATTCGCTTGCTGCCGTGACACGTCCGATGCTTGTATTCGTCACAACCTGGCCGCAGGTGCTCGTGGTACGAATGACCGACCGCATCGGAAAAGGAATACGAGGAGCTCCACGCGACGCCCTGATAGCGGGAAGCATCGACCCCGGCACCCGAGGCCTTGCATTCGGATTTAACCGGGCGGCCGATCACCTTGGGGCGGTCGTCGGGCCCGTGATCGCTTTTGTGCTCCTTTCAGTGCTGGCGGCGGACCCATCAAATCCGACAACCCGTGAATATCAGCAACTCTTTCTTTTTGCGTCGATACCGGTCGTGATCGGGTTATTCATTATTGGGTTTTTTGTACATGAGAAAAAGAAGGAGAAGGTCGAGATCGAAAAGAACCCGATCAAATTCTCTCTCAAGGCCTTTGATGGAAATTTCAAACGTTTCCTCTTGGTGATGTCGTTGTTTACGCTTTCGAATTCCACAGACGCCTTTCTTCTCCTGCGTGCGCAGCAGGCCGGGATCGCGCCCGCGGTGCTGCCCCTGCTTTGGATGGTGCTGCATTTCAGCAAGGTTCTTAGCTCCCTGGCAGGCGGCAACCTTTCGGACCGATTCGGACGAAAGAGTGTGATCGTGGCGGGCTGGCTGCTTTACGCGGTCGTGTACATCATGTTCGCCTTTATTACTGCTCCGTGGCAGGCATGGGCCTTATTTGCAATTTACGGGGTGTTTTTCGGTTTGTCCGAAGGGGTAGAAAAGGCGCTGGTGGCGGATATGGTTGAGGACGAAAAGCGGGGGACGGCGTATGGCCTGTATAACCTTGCATACGGGATCACCGTTTTTCCCGCGTCGTTGTTGTTCGGATTTCTATGGACCAGTTACGGCGTCCAGACGGCTTTCATCGTAAGCGCCTGTATCTCGATCCTCGCGGCGATCCTTTTTCTCGGGATCAAAACAAAGAAGACCGATAAAATCGCCCAGGCAGTCATCTGAACCGAACGGAATTTATCATCGTCCTGAACGCGTTGTCATAATGGTACGACTCGTTCCCGGGCGCAACCGTGATGATATAAAAAACGCTTCCGTTCGCAAGCCCTGCAGTGTAGATCGTAACCGTTTCGCTTCTGCCGGTTATCGGTGAGCGTCCGGATAGCTCTGTTGAGTAACCGCGCGTAGATGAAACATAGGCGTTGTTTGGGCCCCCGGTCTGACGCAAATATTCATTGCTTTGGAGAAGACCATTCACTAAACGGTCGCTCGCGTCGCGCAGGTTGTTATCCTGGGGCCGAAAAACGCCCATCATCGCGCCGTGCGTTATGCCGCGGTCGCCGTA
>DATFEW010000339.1:0-3539 GCA_035250805.1 Pyrinomonadaceae bacterium | reverse complement strand
TGCTTCCCGATTTTCGTCCGGAATTTGGCCGCGCGAATCAAGCAGCGTTCCGTCGAGATCAAGGGCGAGGAGTTTGATCATGATTTCGTTACGATAGCTCGCTAGTTCTTAGCCGGGCGTCCCTGATAAGAATACGCACATACCAAACAACCAAAAAAAGAATTATGGATAATGAGATGAAATCGATCGCGTCTACCTGTTGCGGAAGGACTTTGCGAATGAAATATGACCAGGAAAACAATAACTTATCTCCGAGTTCTCGATTCGCCTTAAGGTACTCCTGCCAACGAACACCAAATACTGTGACAACGTTGACGAAGAATCCTAATGGGATCACTACGAAGATCAGTGCGAGGCTAATACGTCTAATGAGAACTAGTGCGCCTGAGATCAAAAGCCCTGTCACGACAGACAGTCTAAACAAGGCGATTACAGGATCGGTCCCGTACTCCTCAACGTGATAGACCGGGTGGTATGAAATCAAACTCTGCAGTACACCGATCATAAGCAACGTAATTACTACGAACGGCAGCAGCCACGTCGCGACCACTACGCCATTTCGCTCGCTGATTGATACGCTTGATTTGCCGAGAACGGGCATGTTTGTTCCTATTGCAGTCCGTTTGCCTCGTTCGCCCGCATCTCTTGCCGCTCCTTTTCGAGCCAGCGTTGGTATTCAGCCTTTCCCCGTTCGAAGTCGGCGGCGGAGGAGTAGAACCAGTGGGAGCCGTCGTTTGCCTGGACATTTCGGACATAGTAGAGGTAATCAGACGTGGCGGGATTTAAGGCGGCTTGTATCGAGCTTTCAGAAACAGACGAGATCGGACCCGGTGGCAGGCCGGCGCGTTTGCGGGTATTATACGGCGAATTCACTTCAAGATCGCTTCGATGAATAGTCCCGTCCCATCGACCTTCCATCTTGGCAATGTAAACGGCGGTTTGGTCAATGCCCAGCGGGATGCCTTTTCTAAGCCGGTTGTAGATCACCGAAGCGACGATCGGTCTTTCACTGGGAACGGCACTCTCGGTCTCGATCAGTGATGCGATCGTGATCACCTGATGCGGGGTCATTCCTTTCGCTTTAGCCTGGGCGGTCCATTCCGATTTCCAGATCTTTCGAAACTGTTCAACCGTCTTTTTGATGATCGACTCAGGCGACGTTCCCGTCTGGAAGTCGTAGGTGCTTGGATACATATAGCCTTCGAGGTTCTTTGCCTCGGGCGATAGGTCGCGGATAAGCGTCGTGTCGTTCATCAGTCTCAAAAGCTGACCCTCATCCAAAATGAGTTTCCCGGAAGGCTCGATAGCAAGTCTCTCGTCAAGGTTCGGGATGTTCCTTTGAAATTGATCGATACGTTTTGCAATGTCGAAACGGGTGAACCCTTCCGGAATTACAAGACGGGTAGAACGTTCCTCGCCTTTTTCGAGGAGGGCCAGTATTTGCAGAGGCGTAATGGGCGATCGAAATTTGTATTCACCGGCTTTTAAACCCGACGGATTGCCAAGAGTTCTGAGATAGAGCTGGGTTGCTATCGAGCTGTCCAGAATTCCCTCCGCAACGAGTTTGGCGACGATCTGCGATGGCGTGGAGCCTTTTTCGATCGTTACATAGGTTTCGGCCTTGTCGTGAAGTTTTGGCGTTGTCAATGACGTTTGCAGCCAAAATCCAAATCCGCCGGCCGCCAGCAGCAGCAGCAGGCAAAATCCAAGAATTATCCAAAGGATCTTCATAATTGCGAGAAAAGTTTAGCAACGAGTAAAATTTGACGCAAAAGCAGATGAAACGGGTTTTCGCAGCGATCGATATTTCGGAAGAGGTTCGGGAAGAGGTCCGGAACTATATTGAAGATCTACGCTCAGGATTCGACGGAGTTCCGGTTAAATGGGAAAAACCAGAGAAACTGCACATCACTGTTAAGTTTGCAGGTTCGGTCGATGAATATCAACTGAATACATTCAGTGAGCGGATCCGCGCGGTAACAAAATCGTTAGAACCTTTTCAAATCAGGATCGCGGGCACAGGGGCGTTTGTAAAACGCCGGGGACCGAGCGTGTTATGGCTTGGGACAACGATCGTAGATGCCTCGGATCCGTTTGAAGTACTGGGTAGGTTGAATGAGAAACGACCTTTCAGGCCGCATTTGACAATAGCAAGAATAAAAGACCCAAAAAAAGCCGCGGATCTGATTAGAAAGCACAAGTCATCCGAGTTCGAATCGCCTCAGTATGAAGTAAGCGAGATTGTGCTCTATGAAAGCGCCCTTTTGCCAACAGGATCGGTCTATACGAGGCTGGCTCGCTTCAGTTTCGGCGCGACTCAATAATTGTAGAAAGGCCTCGTGTTCCGCACCTATGCGGGCAGGGATTCACGCGTTCCAGGAATTCTGAGAAGGATGCCCGGCTTCCGGCTACTCATTCAGCTCACGCGGTGTCCGCGGCGGCCTTTGTTGCGGCTGGGGCTGGTCGTTCTTCTCGCCGGTTTCCGCAAAAACTTCCTTGATCGCGCCAACGCTTGAAAGAACCCCTGATGTTTCCATCGGCATAAAAATCACTTTGGAGTTTTGCGTTCGCGTCATATCCTTCAGCGATTCGATGTATCGGGACGTAAGCAAATACTGAGCCGTTTGCTCTGCGCTGCCGACGATCTGTGAGATCTGGTTTATAGCCTGGGCCTCGGCACTTGCGGCCACAAGTCTTGCCTGTGCCGCGCCCTCTGCGTCGAGTATGGCAGATTGCTTATTCCCTTCAGAACGCGTTACGGCGGCCTGTTTTTCGCCTTCGGCACGCGTGATCGCCGCCTGTTTGTCTCCTTCAGCCTGCAGAATTAACGCACGCCGATTTCGCTCGGCGGTCATCTGTTTTTCCATCGTGATACGGACGTCCTCCGGAGGATTTATGTTCTTCACATCTACGCGTGTGACTTTAACCCCCCACTTGTCGGTGGCCTCGTCCAATATCAATCGCAGCTTTGAATTTATTTGGTCTCGCGACGATAACGTGTGGTCAAGATCCATTTCACCCATCACCGATCGCATTCCGGTGATGGTCAATTGAACGATGCTGCCGATAAGATCGTTGATCTCGTAAACCGCTTTGATCGGATCGGTGATCATCCAGTAGACAACCGAATCGACATTTATCGTAACGTTATCGCGAGTGATAACGGGCTGCGGCGGCAGATCGATATATTGCTCGCGGAGGTCAATGGATGTAACGCCGGGCCGCACGTTCGTCCAGTAAACTGCACGCGGCGTTTCGAAAAACGGCACGATGATATTAAGACCGCTCGCTGCGACGCGGTTGAATCTTCCGAGGCGCTCGATCAGCAGCACGCTCGATTGCGGCACGATCTTGATCGTCTTCCATGCGACGACAAGCAAGGCGATGCCGATGAATGCCAGAGCCAACAGCCCGACGACCATCCCTATATCCATAATTTCCTCCAAGGGGTTATGTAGAAATAATATAACCGATTGCGTGTAAATATTGAAGATGCGGCGGTTGTTTGAATCGCCAGTTGATTGCCTTATACTTCAACG
>DATFEW010000326.1:0-5606 GCA_035250805.1 Pyrinomonadaceae bacterium | reverse complement strand
CGAGCCGGACGCGGTCGCATTGATGTATGACAAAAGGCAAAGCGTGATCGGTGTGCAAAGCGTGCCCCCGAGCCGTCACTATGCGTTTCATTTGAATAAGAAAGACAAACGCAGCCTCGGCAGCACCATCGCCGCGACCAGCTTTTTTAACCATTACTCTATTCGTCCCGAGGGCACGCTCGCCTTCCGCAACCCGACATTAAACGAAAACGGGATCCTGATCCTCGATTTGAATGAGGTTGATAGCGTGAGTAAGAAGAAATGATCTACAGGCCGGCAGCAGCGGCGTCCACAAATACGGCAGGCACCTGAACGCGGACGGTCGTTCCCTTGCCCTTGGCGGACTCGATCTCGAGTTTGCCTTGCAGAATGGACGCTCGTTCGCCCATCCCGATCAAACCGAGACCTTTTCCGTTACTTTTCATCCTTTCAGGATCGAATCCCACGCCGTTATCTTTAACTATCGCATGGATCGTCTTATCTGATTTGGTCAGCGTCACCGTGACCTTGGTGCAGCTTGCGTACTTCGCGATGTTGTTCATCGCTTCCTGTACGATCCGGTAAAGATTTATTTCCACCATTGAAGGTAAATCTATATCAGAGATAGGTTCGATCTCTACATCGACCGGGATACCGAATTGCCGCGACCATTCATTGACAAAGTTTTCAAGCGTGTCTTCAAGGCCGAGTTCGTCGATCGTGGCAGGCCGAAGCTCCCATACCAAAAAGCTTAGGTCGGAGTCTATGTCTTCTGCAAGCGTCCCCAGTTTTTCAAATCCGTTCCGCAGCTTCTCATCCTTTTCGAGCGCGGTCTTCAAATTTGCGATCATCAGCCGCAGACCAGTCATCTTTTGGCCTAAATGATCGTGCAGATCGCGCGCGATCCTCTTCCGCTCATCTTCCTGTGTGATCAACACCCGCCGAACCAACGCGGAGTGAAGAATGATATCGCGCTCGCGTTTATCTGCCTGGAGCGTAAGAACTTTATAGTATTCATCGAGTTCGGAGGTCTTCTCAACAACTTTTGTATCGATAAAGTTCCTTGCGTCCTGCAAAGCGGCTTCGAGCGAAACACGTTCTGTGAGGTCTCGAACTATTTTAACGTACCCGGTCAAAACGCCCTCTTCGTAAATGGCGTGTAACAGCCCGCTGGCATAGAACAAAGAGCCGTCCCGGCGTAAATGCCAGCGCTCATCTTCGGCTTTGCCTTTCGCTGCGGCACGAGACATTTCCCGTTCGGCTTCACTGTTCTCGCGGTCTGTCGGCGTGAAGAACAAATGAATGGACTGCCCGACCGCCTCCTCGCGGCTCCAACCGAAAAGATTCTCGGCTCCGATGTTCCATTCCTGAATGATCCCGTTGACATCCTGAAAAACAATGGCGAAATTCGTCACCTTCTCCATCAACTGCCGGAACCGTCGTTGGCTCATCTGTCCATTTTCGTTGGTCGAGTCCATTCCTATCTTCCAACCTATAGAACCCGATCGAGCTCCACGGTTCGCTTGCAGACGTTCGATCAAAAACGCTCGATTGTTAAAGGTGGGCAGTTTTTGACCAGCGTCTGCGAAACGCTTACCATTAGTAATACACACCGATGGAAGTTCTTTCTTCGTTAAACCCACAACAGGTTGAAGCTGTTAAAAATACTGAGGGACCGCTGCTTGTTCTGGCGGGGGCCGGGTCGGGGAAGACCCGCGTAATCACTGTACGGATCGCTTATCTTATTGCGGAAAAAGGGGTTCTGCCGCACCAGATACTGGCGGTGACGTTTACTAACAAGGCCGCAGGCGAGATGCGCGGGCGGGTTCAACGGCTCCTGAAGGACATAAAGCTGAACTCGATGCCGCTGATCTCAACGTTTCACAGCCTGTGCGTGCGGATCCTGCGGCAGGACATCGACAAGCTTGGCGAAGGTTACAAGAAGACATTCACCATTTACGACACCGACGATTCGCAGAAGGTGATCAAGGCGTGCATCAAAGATCTCGGGTTTGATGAGAAACAGGTCATTCCGCGGGTCGTGCGTGCCGCCATTAGTTCGGCAAAGAATCGGGGTGAGGACGTCGAGCTTTTCACTTCACGGGTAGAGCATACGGATGAAAAACGTGCCGCCGCGGCGAAGGTCTTTCGAATGTATGAAGAACGTTTGAAGATCGCGAACGCGCTGGACTTTGATGACCTGTTGATCAAGACCGTGAAGTTGCTGCGTGTATCGCCTGAGGTGCGGGAAAAATACAACGACCGCTACAAGTACATCCTCGTTGACGAATATCAGGATACAAATTCGCTTCAGCTTGCTTTGATCAAGTATCTGACCGAGAAACAGCAAAATATCTGCGTAGTCGGCGATGACGCCCAGAGTATCTACGGTTTTAGGCAGGCCGATATAAGAAACATCCTCGAATTCGAGGAACATTTTCCGGATGCGAGGGTCATCCTGCTCGAACAGAACTACCGCTCTACGCAGACGATACTCGATACGGCTGACGCGATAATCTCGAACAACATCAACCAGAAAAAGAAGAAGCTCTGGACCGCAAACGACGGCGGCGACCGGATCCTGTATTACCAAGCGTCGGATGGCGACGCCGAGGGCCGGTTCGTCGCGGGAAAGATCGAGGAGCACCTTTCACGAAACCACGACCTGAAGATCGCTGTCCTTTATCGCACGAATGCCCAGTCTCGCGTGTTTGAAGAGGGCTTGAGAAAAAGACGCATCGATTACAATATCGTCGGCGGGTTTTCGTTCTATGAGCGTGCAGAGGTAAAGGACATAGTCGCGTATCTCAAGCTGCTGTTGAATCCGGAAGACGATATCGCATTACTTCGCATTATTAACTCGCCGCCGCGCGGCTTGGGTAAGACCTCGCTGGATGAATTGCAGAATCGGGCAAAGGAACTCGGTGTATCGCTATGGGAAACGATGGGCCTGATCGCCGATCGCGAGTATCAGGGTGAGGTGAACCTCACAAATCGTGCGAAGGAAGCAATGCGGGCCTTTCGCCGTGTGATAGGAGGACTGCAAGAAAAAGCCGAAAAGGCTTCGACCTCAGATAAGAAGGTTTCGGATGTCGTGATCGCCGCGATCGACGACAGCGGTTACTCGATGATGCTTCGTTCGGAAAACACCGACGAAGCCGAAGCGCGTTTGGAAAATCTTGAAGAGCTCGTGAACGCCGCCGTGGATTACGATACGATGCCGGAATCCGGTCTCCGGGATTTCATTGACCACGCGGCACTAACATCAGACACGGACCAGTTCGACCGCAATGCGTCGGTAACATTGATGACCGTGCATTCGGCAAAGGGGCTCGAGTTTCCGATCGTGTTTTTAGTGGGACTTGAGGACGGTATCTTTCCGCATTCGCGCTCGATAAACGATCCGAAGGAGCTTGAGGAGGAGCGGCGCCTCGCTTACGTCGCGATCACCCGAGCGGAGAAACTGCTTTATATTACGCATTCAATGCGGCGACGTGTTTATGGCGAAGAGATCGCCGCGGAACCATCGCAATTCCTGAATGAACTGCCATTGGAATTGGTCGAAGACCTTTCGTACGGTTCCTCCTGGTTATCGTACGCGCGGGGATATGAGGGCGGGGCAGTGAATCGAGCGGCTGCGTCGGCTTCTGCGCCGCAAACACCAAAAGCAAAGAACCTGTACACCGGTAAGACCTACAACAGTGCCGAGGCCATCGCGGAATTCTTTGCGAAGAAGGGGAATTCACCACAGAAACGCGGAGACACAGAGGCAGAAACACGAGCGGTAGCGAGTGTGCCGCGAAAAGAACCGAAGCGAACGGAAGAAATGCCGGCTCAGGCCGGTAATCCGAACGATGCCAAATCCCTCGTCGCCGGTTCTCACGTCCGCCACGAAAAATATGGCCGGGGGCTTGTTCTCAGGAGAGAGGGAAGCGGGGACAATGTGAAATTGACCATTAGTTTTCCCGGATTTGGGCAGAAAAAGTTGATCGAGAAGTTCGCCAAACTGCAAAAAGTAGATTGATTTCCGTCAAGTGGGCGTGATCTGGGAGATTCTCGATATGAGAAATAAATATTCGTTAATCGCCGTTCTGTTGATTCTCGCTGTCCTCGGCCTTGGCTGCAGCTCCATCAATCCGTTTTCGGGATCGGACGCGGGGCCGACGAAGGATAAGAGCATCACCGATAAGGGTGTAGATGTCACGGTCGGCCGGTCCAAGATCGGGGTTCCTGAATGCGATGAGGTTAGCGACCTGATCGAGGCCGAGATGAATAACCCGGACGACAATTTTGTTACGAAGGCGGTGAAGGCCACCATCCTAAACCGGATCAAAGACGGCATTCGCGAGAGCGTCGAAAAGAACAAGGGGGATACGGTCGAATTGGCGAAAACGTGCAAGGAATTCAAGGTCCAATTCGAAAAATACAAGGCTGAAGAACAGTCGAAGTAATCCTCCATATAATCCCAAAGTATGTACGCGAACAGTTCACAGCACTGATATTTGCTAAAACCATCCGTATAAGATCTTAGGATCGGAGGAGGGTTTATGCGAATCGCGGTTTTCTTTGGACTAGCTTTGGTCATCTTTATCACTTCCTGCGGAGCCCCAACCGGGAACACAAATCTATCGGCGGTGAATACGAACGGCAACATTGCGAATTCGATCTCAAATTCGAATCTCAACGCCGTTTCTACGAGTGCAACTTCGATCGATACTCGAGAGCCGGACCAATATCAAGCGACCGTCAAGCTTGCACTCGAGACGCTGGGCAATAATGCGCAGCGGGCAAGTATGCCGACGATCGGGGCGAATGTAGCACGCTCTGGCGATAACAGGGTGATGGAGTTTAATCTGCCCACGAACGAGAAGGTCATTTTTCTCGATAAAGGCGGAAAGAATTATCTGATCCTCCCCGCGCGAAAACAATATGCGGAATTGACCAAAGAGGCGTTGGGTTTCGAAGTTCGCCGATTGCTGATGCCCGAACAGATCGTCGCCCAGGCGAAAGGTCTGACGGGAATGAAGCTCGTCGGGGAGGAGACTCAGAACGGCAGACAGGTCGTAAAATATGCCTATCAGGCCGCAGCCAATACGAATACCGCGGCCGGAACCGTTTCAACGGAATCGCAGCTCATCGTAGATAAAGAAACGGGCTTGCCGCTGCGGACCGAGACCGTATCACAGGCACAAGGCGGGGCGAATGTTCAGGGCATGAACTCTCTTCGGCTCGTGACGGAGATGACGGATATCAAGACCGCGCCGGATCCTGCTCTTTTTGAACTACCCGCGGGTTATCAACAGATCGATCCGGAAACGGTCAAGGCGAATATCAATTTGATCTTTAATGCAGTTGCGGCCATCGTCGGACAGGCGATGAAGCAGCAGGGTGCACCGGCCGCCAATACGGGCCCTACGGCGACACCGCCCAGATAATTTATGTCGCGGCTTATCATAGGCTTACTGATCGGGTTAGTTGCCGGCGGGTTACTCGTCTATTTTATCTTCATTGGGGTGCCGAGCGCTTCGACAAAGCCGGGAACATCAGTCCAGGCTCCGGACGTCGCCGGCCCGCCCGCCGGAACCGCGCAACTCGTCTTGCGTCAGGAGCTTCTAAATGAGGCACTC
>DATFEW010000322.1:0-2942 GCA_035250805.1 Pyrinomonadaceae bacterium | reverse complement strand
ATCGATCGACGGCGTTCCCGTCGGGATCGAACTTGGAAATTATTTTCTAAAGAATGCACTGGCTGCTGAACATCCAACATCCGAAATTCAAGATCTAAAATCGGGTGATGGCTCGATCATTATAGTGATCGCTACAGATGCACCGCTCGATCACCGTCAATTGAACCGGCTCGCGTTCCGTTCGATGATCGGCCTCGGCCGTACCGGATCGTCGTTCACCAACGGCAGCGGCGATTATGCGATCGCGTTTTCGACGGTGAACCGAGTTAACGCAAATGAACGTGTCCGAAGTATCTCAGTTGTGGGTAACGAAGCGATGTCGCCGCTTTTCCAGGCGGTGATCGAAGCCACGGAAGAAGCGATCCTCAATTCCCTTTTCAGGGCCAACACCGTTTCCGGCAATGGCCGGACCGTCGAGGCACTGCCGATCGATAAGGTCCGCGAGATCATGAAGAAGTATGGAAAATTGAAGTAAGCTATCAGCTATCAGTTTCAGTTTTTTCCAATGGAAAAGATCGAGAACTACATTGGCGGTGAATTTGTTCATCCTGCCTCGGGCGAATATCTGGATAACGTCGATCCCTCAATAGGCGCGGTGTATTCGCAGACCGCCGATTCAGATGACCGCGATGTGCATCTGGCGGTCGAGGCTGCGAAAGCTGCATTTCCTACGTGGTCGCGGGCCTCCCCGGAGCAGCGTTTTGAGATCTTGATGCGGCTCGTTAGGCTGATCGAACGCGATTTGGAGCCTCTCGCAGTCGCCGAGAGTGTCGACAACGGAAAGCCCCTCTCACTTGCGCGAATGGTCGATATTCCCCGAGCCGTCGCTAATTTTCGCTTCTACGCAACCGCCGCGATGCACACGGCGAACGAATCGCACGATACTACTTTAGGAAACGACGGCCAGGCGATCAACTACACGCTCCGGCAGCCGCTCGGCGTGGTCGGATGCATTTCGCCGTGGAATTTGCCGCTTTATCTTTTCACGTGGAAGATCGCACCAGCGATCGCCGCCGGCTGCACCGTCGTTGCAAAGCCTAGCGAAGTAACGCCGATGACGGCGTACCTCTTGTCTAGACTATGTTTAGAGGCGGGCTTGCCCGCCGGCGTTTTGAATATTATCCATGGCACGGGGCCGAAAGTTGGCTCGGCAATCGTCGCCCACAAAGATGTGAAAGCGATCTCGTTCACTGGCGGTACCAAAACGGGAGAGGAGATCGCACGCACGGCCGCACCGATGTTCAAGAAACTCTCACTCGAGCTCGGCGGCAAGAATCCGAATATTATCTTCGCCGACTGCAATTACGAAGAGATGCTCGCGACAACGGTGCGATCCTCATTTTCAAACCAGGGTGAGATCTGCCTTGCTGGGTCACGGATCTATGTCGAGCGTCCGTTGTTCGAGCAGTTCAAGGGCGACTTTGTCGACCGTGTTTCCGCATTGAAGATTGGCGATCCTTTGAACGAAGACACGGACGTTGGTGCGATCGTTTCAAAACCGCACTTCGAGAAAATAATGTCGTACATCGATCTCGCAAAAAAGGAAGGTGGGACGATCCTGACCGGCGGAGATTGCGTCAGTATGAACGGCAGATGCGCGGATGGATGGTTCATCGAGCCGACCGTGATAGAGGGGCTGCCTTTCGACTGCCGAACGAACCAGGAAGAGATCTTTGGCCCGGTTGTCACGCTGCAGCCGTTCGATTCGGAGGAGGAAGTTTTGGCCTATGCGAACAGTGTCCGTTATGGGCTGTCTGCGACCGTTTGGACCGAAAATCTTTCGCGCGCGCATCGCGTTTCTGCCGCACTGGATGCCGGTATAGTTTGGGTCAACTGCTGGCTGCTCCGTGATCTGCGTACTCCGTTTGGCGGTGTTAAAGACAGCGGCCTTGGCCGCGAAGGCGGCTTCGAGGCGTTGAGGTTTTTTAGCGAAGAAAAGAATGTTTGCGTCAGAATTGCTTAGAGTTCGATCAAAAAATGCCGATTTTTATACCCGGCCTCGAGCTAAGCAGATTGTTTTACCTCGAGGCTGTAAAACCTATACTTGATAGCGATTTTCCGTCGCTTCGCTATGCCGCGGCGCTTACCGGACATGGCTCTGAAGTGCTTGGTTTCGACACGGAAATGTCGACCGACCACTGCTGGGGTCCCCGGTTGATGCTTTTTCTCAACGAGGATGACCGCGATGAACGCTCCGGCGCCGTGAACCATGCGCTGCGAAAAAAGCTACCGGCCAGTTTCCGTTCCTTCTCGACTAACTTCAGCCCGCCCGACCCAAATGATAACAACACGCGGCGCCTCTCGAAAAGCTATGCAGGTGAGATAAATCACGGCGTGGAGTTTCTAACTATACGTGAGTTCTTTCTGGGTTACCTGGGCTTTGACGTAAATCGGCCGATCGATACGACGGATTGGCTCACTTTTCCCGAACAGAAACTCAGGGCGCTTCGTTCCGGTGGGGTATTTCATGATGAGATCGGGTTGAAGGATACGCTTGATAAATTTGATTACTACCCACACGACGTCTGGCTCTACGTTCTGGCCTCGGGCTGGAACCGCGTCAGCCAGGAAGAACATCTGATGGGCCGGGCCGGACATGTAGGGGATGAGATCGGCTCGGCACTCATTGCAGCACGGCTCGTCCGCGACCTCATGCGGCTTTGTTTTCTGATGGAACGAGAATACGCCCCATATCCCAAGTGGTTCGGGACGGCCTTTGCGACGCTCTCCTGTGCCCCGGAACTCTCGCCTGTCTTCACGGAAGTACTTGCCTCAAGGACCTGGTTGGAGCGGGAAGATCATCTTGCAAAGGCCTATGTTTATGTCGCCGCCATGCACAACCGGCTTGAGATTACAGAGCCCATCTCGGCAACGGTAGGTGATTTCTTCGGCCGGCCGTTCAAAGTTATTCATCTCCATGGAAAGTTCGCGGACGCTCTATC
>DATFEW010000308.1:0-3708 GCA_035250805.1 Pyrinomonadaceae bacterium | reverse complement strand
AGCTTGGCCTTCCCATCATTGTTCACAGCCGGGACGCCAATGACGAAACCGTCCAGATCCTTGCCGAAGAGTGTTCGTATGGCGGATTTCACGGTGGCATAATGCATTGTTTCGGCGGAACGCCGGAAATGGCAAACAGTTTAATGCCACTTGGTTTTCTTATATCCTTCGCTGGAAATGTAACATTCAAAAAAGCAGAGAACTTACGTGAGGCCGCTCGGGTTGTGCCTCTCGACCATCTCCTAGTCGAAACGGATTGCCCGTTTCTCACGCCCGAACCCGTTCGCGGAAAGCGCAACGAGCCGGCGTTCGTCGTCCACACAGCTAACTTTTTAGCCGAGCTATACGATATCGAGCTAGAAGCCCTCGCGGGACAAACAACAAGTAACTTTCTTAATTTTTTCGGATTGGAGGTCTAACGCAAAGACGCAAAGTTTTTAAGCGCAAGACCTGGTTTTCTCATTGCGTCTCCGCGACTTAGCGGCTTTGCGTTAATATACTGAGTATGGCAAAGGAAAATTCTTTCGACATCGTATCCAAAACGGATTACGCCGAGGTTACGAATGCGATAAATCAGACAACAAAAGAGGTCGGCCAGCGGTTCGATTTCAAGGGCAGTAAGGCCGCGGTCGAGCTTCAGCAAAAGGATCTTCTGCTCTCTGCCGAAGACGAAACCAAGCTTCGCAATATGAACGACATTCTCCAGGGCAAGCTGGTGAAACGCGGTATATCGCTAAAGGCGCTGGATTATCAAAATATCGAGCCCGCGGCCGGTGGTACCGTGCGACAACTCGTTAAAATCCAACAGGGAATTCCGATTGAGAAAGCTAAAGAAGTCGTCAAGTTTATCAAGGATTCGAAACTAAAGGTTCAGGCCTCGATTCAGGGCGAGACCGTCCGCATCTCTGGCAAGGACCGCGATACGCTCCAGGACGTGATAGGAAAGCTGAAGGCAAAAGATTTCGGCATTGACATGCAGTTTGACAATTATCGAAGCAACTAATGCAAACTTTCGCAGCTAGAAAACAAGAGGTCATCGATGGTCAGGCCGCCCGGAAGATCTTTGGGCTGATCAGCACAGAGATGTCGCTTGTCGAGGCCGAGTATCAGCGGCAGGCGGCCTCGAATGTCGAGGTCATAAATTACCTGGGCGACTATCTGCGAGCTTCGGGCGGGAAGCGGATTCGGCCGGCTTTACTGATACTTTCGAGCATTGCTTCCGGCGGCCGGGGTGACACCGACAGCATCATTCGGATGGCGACGGTAATGGAGATGCTCCACACTGCCACGCTCGTTCACGACGACATTATCGATAATGCCGATCTTCGCAGAAACCGCACTTCGGTCAACGCACGGTTTGGAAATCAGGCGGCGGTCCTGATGGGCGACTGGTTGTATATGTCGGCCTTTGAAACGTCGTTGAAGCAACGTTCCCTGGAGATCCTCGATATTCTGATCCGGCTGACGCGCAAGATGACCGAGGGCGAGCTCATCCAGATGACCCGGATCGGCGATCTTGCGATCTCTGAGGACCAATACTTCGATATTCTCAAACGCAAGACCGCGTACTTGTTTTCAGGGTGTTGCGAGATAGGGGCGATGCTCTCCGGCGCCGCGCTTAGTCAGCGTGCAGCATTGCGCGATTACGGAATGAACCTCGGGATCGCATTCCAGTTGGCGGACGACACCTTAGACTTCACCTCGGATCAAGAAGTTATGGGAAAGGCGGCAGGGGCCGACCTGCTGGAGGGAAAAATGACTCTGCCGCTTATTAGGCTCATCCATATCGATAGATCAGTTCGTGGAATTCTGGAAAAGGTAATAGATACAGGCATTTATTCCGACGAAACGCGATCAAACGTGAACTCGCGGCTCTTCGCCCATGGGATCCTCGAAGACACAAAGCGCATCGCCCTTGAGTACGCAGAGACGGCAAGAAAAAGTCTTGATGTTTTCCCGGAAACAGAGTATCGTTCAGCATTGGACGCGATCCCTAACTTCGTAGTTCAGCGCAACAAATAAATAAAACCAGTTCCCGGTTCGCATTACTGTAAATCCAATTACACTATAATGTTAGATGAGAATCTTATAGCAACCCTTGAACAAAGTTTGCGTCAAACCCGCAACGCGCAGAGCCGGCTAATGGCTCGTTTGCGAGAGGTCGAGTTTGAAAGCGAACGGCTTCGAGAAGAGATCGATGCTCTGGAGAATAGTGCTGCCCAGACAGAATCCGCCATCGATAGCCTTTTGGTCACAATGCGTTCGGGTTCGCGCGGGTCGAGATCGGCGCAAACCGCACGATCGAGAAACGAATTCGCGAAGCCCGTTGAAAATCCGTCGCGAACAGATCAGCCCGACCGCCTACAGGGCTCCTACCCTTCTTCGACACCTGTCAGCTATTTTTCGCCGAATCGCGGCGTGCCTTCGCGGACGACAAACATCGAGCCGATCAGTTACCGCTTTGCCGACCGAACGATCACACAGGCGTGTACCCTTCTTCTTCGCGAGGCCGGGAAGCCGCTGCATGTAAACGAACTTTATAACCTTTTGGTTTCTGGTGGAATGCAGTTCAAAGGCAATAATCCAACGATCTCAATAGCCGTTTCGCTGAACCGAAATCGGCGGTTTCGAAAGGTCGAGCCCGGCACGTTCGACTTGATAATGCGTGACGCGTCAAGAGTAGCTTCGTAGGCCCACTTCACTTCAGCTTCAATAGATGTCCGATGTCTTGTATTCCTTGACATTGGACTTTTTGTTTCTATGATTGCTGATATGAAATTACTCCTAACCATCACGAGCGGTACGCTTTCAGGCCAGGTGTTCGATCTCGAGACCGGATTTATGACGATCGGCCGCGGCGAAACGTGCACGGTGCGGTTCGATCCGATGGGCGAACGCATCGCGTCGAAGCAACACGCCTTCATCGAGGCCCGCCCTGATGGTTATTACATTGCCGACAACAACAGCACGAACGGTACGCTCGTAAATGGCGTAGCGATACAGACCTCGAAACTCGCCTCCGGCGACACCGTGCAATTCGGAAAGAATGGCGTCACCGCAACGATCCAGATCCAGGACGGCCAGGTGTTTCAGCAGCCGATCGCGCCGGAAAATTTTCGTCAGCTTCAAATGAATGACTTTCAGCAGGCGGCGCAGCACCAACCGGACAGTTTTCAAAATTCGATCGCTAACATCGGTCTAGGTAGCCTGCCAACGGCGGCAGCCGCACGCCCGCCAGAGAGATCGCCGCTTGTACTTCGTGTCGCGGCTGTATTTGCCATACTGATCGTTGTATTCCTGACCGTGGTTGTTTTCGTGCTCTTTTCAGTCGTGCTTTCGCCGACTGCAGACGGCTCGTACACGCTGAATCTTACCGGCATCGTGATCGCAGTGGTGGCGACTGTCGTCGCCTTTATTCCCGCGATGCTGTATGTTCTGCCGCTATTGTGGCTCGACAGATATGACCCCGAGCCGATGTGGCTGCTTGCGCTGGCGTTCGCGTGGGGGGCGCTGATCGCGGTTTTGATCTCGTTCGTCGTAAATACAGGTGTCGGCTACGGTGTGGCAGGGACCATCGGCGGACGCGAGGGTGAAGAAGTGGGCAGTCTTGTCGCCGCCGTCATCTCAGCTCCGGTGGTCGAAGAAGCGTCGAAGGGTGTCGGCCTGCTGATACTTCTTATATTCTTTCGCCGATATTTCGATGACGTT
>DATFEW010000294.1:0-5875 GCA_035250805.1 Pyrinomonadaceae bacterium | reverse complement strand
CGGTAGACAAGATCGGTAATTCGCCGCAGTTCGAGGAAGGCATTGCTCCGCTTGAAAATCCGCAGGACGTTGGCGAAAAAACACCGATCCCCGACGGGTTTGCCATCCCGATGCTTGTTGACCAGAAAGGCCCACGCGACTCTGAATTCGACGAAGTGAGAGCACAGATCACTGAGCTTGTGAAGCTCGAAAAGGCGCGAGCGCAGGTAGAGGAGATCGCGAAGCAGATCGCTGCTGCTCCAAACGCCGGTGCGTTAGCGGCTGCGGCGACCAGCAAGGGCTTGAAATCGCAGGAGTCAAAGAGCTTTATTCTCGGTTCGCCGCTCGGCGAGGGGCCGTCCGCATCGACAAACGAAGAGCTTGAAAATGCGATCTTCGCGATGAAGGCCGGAGAGGTCACGAAAACGCCGATAAAGATCGGCGATAATTGGCTGATCGTCGGCGTGAACAGACGCGAGGATGCCAACATGGACGAGTTTGCAAAACAGCGCGATACGCTGATGGAGCAGATGCTGGGCCAGAAACGCGGCCAGCTTTTCAGCGATTATCTCGCCTCGACGCGCCGCAGGATGGAAGCCGATGGGTTGATCAAGATCTATAACGACGTGATCGCAAGGCTCGATGAAGGAGCCGAAGATCCTTTTGGTGGACTCCTAAATCAGTGACGGGTGACAAGTGACGAGTGACGAGAAAGGCGAGCGTTTGCTCGCCTTTTTTAGTCACACGAATTCAATGCTCTCATCAGTTTCCAATAATTGATGTTCCTTGCGCCCTATGAGGAAAACGTCTATCCGATTTCTCGTCACTCGTCACCCGTCACTCGTCACTTCTCATTACCACCATCCCAGAGCCTTCCACCAAACCGAACCCACCACCGACCAGATGATGATGTTTAAGATCGAGGCGATCAGTCCGACCGTCCACCATCGTTTCTGCGTTACATAGCCGAGGCCGAAATAAACGGGTGCGGGCGTGGTGCCGTAATGCGTTAATCCAGCACTCAGATTGGCAAAGTAAGCGAGAATAAGAACCGTGAGTCCGGCAGGGGCGCCGATCGCCACTGAAACAGCAAGAAATGGAATGAACATCGCGGTGACGTGGGCCGTGATCGACGCGAAAGCGTAGTGCGCGTAAAAGTACACGAGTGCGAGCACGGCAAGCGCGATCGGCCAACTCCATCCCGTTGTTAATGACGCGATCGCTTCGGCAAAGAGCGTCGGGATGTTCGTCTCGCCCAGTGCGGTGGCCATCATCACCAGGCCGCCGTACCAGATAAAAACTTCCCACGCGTGTGTTTCGTTGATCAGGTCGCGCCACTTAAGCACTCCTGTTACCAACAACGCCGAAATCCCGACCAGAGCTATAACGGTAGAATCGATCCCGTGAAGTCTCGACGTGATCCAAAGAATAACAACTGCAACGAATACGACGAGAAGGATCTTCTCGTGCCGCGAGAGCCAGCCCAGTTTTTCCAGCTCTTCGTGTGCGAAGGTGACGGCATTCGGCGTTTCCTTTATTTCGGGCGGAAAAAATCGATAGATCACCAGTGGGATCACTGTCAACGAGATCAACGCCGGAATTATCGCCGAAACGAACCAGACCGTGTAGTTCAGATCGATCGCGGACTGCTGCCGGGCAAACCCGGCGATGATCACGTTTGACGCCTGGCCTGTAAGAAATGTCGCGCACAGGATCACCTCGCACTGGTAGAGCATCGTCATCAGGAACGTCCCGAGTCGGGCTTCGGTGCCGTCTTCGGGCCGCGATTCGTACGTCTCGGTCACGCTGCGGGCGATCGGCAGAATGATGCCACCTGAACGGGCGCCGGTTGACGGGATAAATGATGCGAGTATGAAATCGGTAAAGACGAGGGAATAACCAAGCCCGATCGTTTTCCGGCCCATCATCCGTACAAAGATCAACGCTATTCGGTGCCCCAAACCTGTCTTGATCATTGCGCGTGAAATGAAAAATGCAGCGAGCACGAGCCACACAAACTTGTCGGCGTATCCGCTTAGCGCCTTTTCGATCGGCACCACTCGAAATAATGCAACGGCAACAACACCCAGCAAAACCATCGCGCTTCCGGTGAGGGGCTGCACTATTGAGCCGACGATCGTCGCGATAAATATCGCCAATAATGCCCAAGCCTGGACGGTTACGCTTTCAGGGCGGGGTATTAGAAAAATGACAACCCCGACACCGAGCGTGATCAGCCATTTGACCAAGGGTCTCTGCATAAAAAACTAGCCACAGAGTTCACAGAGAAAATTTAACTCTGTGCTCTCTGTGGCAAGAAGAAGCGTGCCGACGCTTAAACTACGTCGTCGGAGCGTGGTGATACATAAAGTACCAATAGGTGATCCCTGCCCATGCGACAAGATTCAAGAGCGAGAGGATCAGGCCGATGTTTCGGGTTTTCGCATTGCGCCCGCCGCGTCGGGAAACTTTTCCGTACATTAGCATTGCGACCATAACGCCGGTGAGGATCCATGCAAAGAGCCGGACGCCGAGGTTCAGAAGAACTACGTCCTCCCTCAATGTCATAAGGTACGAAACCTGATATAGCGTCAGAGCGATCGCCAACACTATTGACAAAATTGCGGCGATCGGCGGTTTATAGTCAACCGGCGTTTCAACGTCTACGCCGGGTTCCGTGAGCTTGCCGAGATGGCTATTGCTATAACTGAATGCGAAATAGATCACAAGCCCGATCGCCATCCAATCGATCAGGCGGATCCATGTGTCGAGCGGGAGGCTGTTCATCAAGTACGCTGCCGAAAGAACCGTCAGCATAGGGATGATCGGCGAGAGCGGCACCTTGAACGGACGATGCAGATTCGGATTCGAGGACCGCAAAATGATGATGCCTGTGCCGACGATCACGAACGCGAACAGCGTGCCGATGCTTACTAATTCCCCGAGCAGGCTGATCGGAACAAATCCTGCAAGGATGGCCACGATCACGCCGGTGATGGCGGTAGTAATATGCGGCGTTTGATATTTCGGGTGCACCTTGGCCGCCCAATCCGGAAGCAGGCCGTCCTTTGCCATTGAATAAAAGACACGCGGCTGGCCCATAACCATCACGACCATAGTCGAGCTCAGGCCGAGCACGGCACCAACCTTGATAATGAACGGAAAATACGCAAGAACCAGACCCATTGTCGTGCCTTGTGAGACCTTCACGGCTTCGTCAATGGCGACTGCGATCGGAGCCGCGGCATTGGTCAGCAGCCTGTAATCGACCAGGCCAACCATGACAAACGATACAAGGATGTAAAGAACCGTACAGATCGCGAGGGAGCCAAGGATCCCGATCGGCATGTCCCGCTGCGGGTTTTTTGCCTCCTGCGCGGCCGTCGACACAGCGTCGAAACCTATGTAGGCAAAGAAGATCACGGCAGCTCCCGTAACAACTCCGGGAAAACCAAACGGCATAAACGAGGCGCATCCGGGATCGCCCACAGCACAACCTATTCCCACATTGCTGGGATTTACGTAACCGATACCGGCGACGATGAACAGGACGACGACGAGCGTCTTAATGATCACGATAAAGGTATTGAATGTCGCCGATTCTTTAATACCGCGGATAAGCAGAAGCGTAACGCCGACGGCGATCAGCGCAGCGGGAAGGTTGAAGACCCCGATGGCCGTCGATCCGTCTGCGAGTGTGACCGTCGTCCCAGGCGGTGCAGATAAAGCCGGCGGGAAAATGATCCCGAAATCCTTCAAGAGGCTCACAACGTAACCCGACCAACCAACGGCGACCGTCGCCGCGCCGAACGCGTATTCGAGGATCAAGTCCCATCCGATGATCCAGGCGACGAATTCGCCCAGCGTTCCGTAGCCGTATGCGTAGGCCGAGCCTGATATCGGAACGGCGCTCGCAAATTCCGAATAGCAGAGCGCCGCGAACGCGCTGACTATGCCGGCAATGATCATTGAGATGATCACCGCAGGACCGGCGTGTTTTCCCGCAGCCTGACCGGTTAGCACGAAAATACCGGTGCCGATGATCGCACCGATGCCGAGCATCGTAAGGTCGAGCCCGGTAAGCGCTTTTTTTAGTGTTCCAGCGCCGGTTTCTTCGGCCTCGGCGATGATCTTCGAAATAGGTTTGGTCGCGAAAAGTGACATTAAAGCCTCCTACAAACTTTGAAATTTAGGACTGTTCCGCTTCAGGGCTCTTCGCGGACAAACTTCTCCAAATAAAGTAAACCGGAACTCCGGTAAGGACAATAACCAGACCCGGCCACGTAGCTGTCGTCTGGAATATGAACAGCACCACAAGAATGACTCCCGCACCAACGCAATATAATGCAGGCAGTATAGGATATCCAAATGCTTTATACGGACGTTCGGCATTGGGTTGTTTCGAGCGAAGGACGAAAACCGAGGCAATTGCGAGGATGTAGAATATGAGCGCCGCAGAGATAACGTAGGTCAACAGGTCACCATAGAGGTTTCCGTATGACACCGTGCCGTCCGCCCCGGTGCGCACCGTCCGTGGAAGCACGTAAAAAGCAGCCCAGATCCCCTGGATCACGATAGCCCAAGCCGGGACGTGAAACTTGTTCAGTCGACCGGCGGCCTTAAAGAAGAGTCCGTCGCGCGCCATGGCATAGTAGGCTCGGGGCCCCGCGAATATCAGGCCGTTATTGCATCCGAAGGTCGATATCATGATAGCCGCTGCCATCAGTGCGGCGCCAAAACGGGGAAAGATCACTTGAGCTGCGGCGGAGCCGACACGGTCGGCGGGAACATTCTGTATATCCTCGAACGTAAGGGTCGTAAGATATGCAACATTTGCCAAAAGGTAGAGGATGATAACACCTCCTGCACCAAAGAGCAGCGAGAGCGGCAGGTTGCGCCTGGGCTCCTTGACCTCGCCCGCGGTGAACGTGACATTGTGCCACGCGTCGGCCGAAAAGAGCGAATTCGTTTGGGCAACACAGATCCCGATAAACAAACCGAAAGTGGTGGCAGCAGTAAGTCCGTGTCCGACGTCCTGCAGGTTACCGCGGACCGTCCAGAGGTCGCCAAAGTTGGAGGCTGCGATCTCCGGGTAAAACATAAGGCCGACAACAATTCCAAGCACGATCAAGGCGATCAGTGAGCCGGTCTTTGCGAACGTGAAAACATTTTGCACGAGCCTGCCAAGGTTCAGGCCGCGCGTGTTCATCCATGTCAACAACACGATCATCGCGATCCCGACCAGTTGGGCGGTCGACAACGAGATCGCGTAGCTCGACGCCCCGATGCGGACAGGCTCAACCAGGTAGTTCGATTCTGATATTTGCGGGAAGAGAACGCCGGAGAATCGTGCGAAGGCAACTGCGACGGCCGCAACCGTCGCGGTGTGAATCACAAGAAAGTGCGTCCATCCATATAAGAAACCCCAAAGCGGCGAATAAGCCTCCTTTAGGTAAACGTACATTCCGCCTGCCTTAGGCATCATCGCCGCAAGTTCGCCGTACGAAAGCGCACCCACAACGGTAAGAAACCCGGTGATCAGCCAAACTACAAGCAGCCATCCGGGCGAACCGACCTGACGCGAAATATCCGCGGACACAATGAAAATTCCGGAACCGATCATCGACCCGGCGACGATCATCGTCGAATCGAGAAGCCCAAGGCCGCGAATAAATCCTTCCTTGGTTTCTGGCCCGATATCAGCAACTTCTGTTGCCATAATTTTCCCCGTTCAAAACAAGTTTTGTGTTGCCGTTGAAAACCGAGGAACGCATTGTGGAGAGCACAAGTCTTTGGTTCCGCGGCGATGGCGAGAAATTCGTTGGTGCTATTATACTTTTATTGCAGTATCTGTCGAGTGTTTAGGCAAGAAAGTTTGGAGTCCCGGCTGAGAGCC
>DATFEW010000283.1:0-2539 GCA_035250805.1 Pyrinomonadaceae bacterium | reverse complement strand
CATATCGCTTTCCGTCCGCTTCGAGTATCACTGGACCGTTTCGGGTTCTCGTGACCTCCAACGTTTCGTATGTAATGTTTGGGCTCAGCGGATTTGCACGCACGCCGATCTTCTCGGTGCGAATCTCCGCATCGGCCCAGCCTTCAGGTATCTTGTATCGCTTACCATCAAAGGTTTCGAGATAAAGATCCTGGACATCGGGCCCGACGTTCGTTGCACCCCACGCGATGTTCTCATTATGGCCCAGCACGATGCCCGGAGTTCCAGGAAAAGTCACACCCGCAACTCTTAGATTTGGAGAGGACAGGTGTGCGATATACCAGATACCCGGTGCACTTGGCGTAAGATGTGGGTCGTTAGCGAGTATGGGCCTGCCATCCCCCGTGCGCTTGCCCGAGATCACCCAGTTGTTACTTGCGGCAAGGGCCTCCGCGTAAAGGCCGACACGGCTCAGCGACCGCTCGCGGATCGCGAGATCGGTTTCAAGAGCCTCATTGAGAGACGCCGAAGGCTCTCCGTCCCCTGTCGAATGCCTTAGTGTTTCTCGTTCTAGACGTCTTTGCGTCTCGGCGGTGATATCCCTGCCAAAAAGGACAACATCGTAGGGTGTGACCGGATTTGTCAGATCGGCCAGCTTCTGCGGATCAATTCCCTTCGTCGATTCCCTCATTAAATCACGTTGATACGTGCTGCTCAGAGCCTCCGCAAGGAGCTTGCCGATCAGTACCGTATCCGCGGGCTCCCAGTTTCGTGGTTTGTATTGGAGGATCTTGAATTCGACCGGAAGCGTCTCGTTCGTTAATGACGCTACATATGCGTTCACACCGCGTGCGTAATCCTCGAGAATCGCTCTCATCTCCGGAGGGTAATTAGCAACCGTGGCTTCCGCTATCTGCGTAAAGCCGTATCGCCGCCACTTCTTATCTTCCTCGAGCCCCTGGCGTCCGAATATCTCCGCTGTTTCGCCGCGGACCACCCTACGCAAAAGATCCATCTGCCACAATCTATCGCTCGCCGTTATAAAGCCCTGCGCGAAATAGAGGTCCGAATCGGAGTTTGCTGCGATGTACGGGATCCAACGGGTATCACGTCGAACAGTGACCTTGCCTCTTAATCCTTGCACCGCTATTTCCGGCGCATAGTTCTGGCCAACCGCCGACATTGCGAGAAAAAAGATTGCGATTAACGATCCCTTCATATCAAGAAAAATAGCCGATTTTGAATGGAAACGCGACTCCTGGAGCCGCGAGATAGCCCTTACCTTCCAGAATGCGTTTCGGTTAGGTTTCTGCTAACATAACGCAATTTCGTTAACCAGATGCGGGACATCAAGACCATCTTGCTCACACTATTCACTTTGATCGGGACAGCGTGCGGAGATAACACCGGGTCGAAATTATCCAATAACGCTACGGAGTCTCCCGTCCCGCTTCTACCGACAGCGACTGTAGACCAGCTTGCCTCGGGCAAAAAAGTCTTTGAAACCAATTGCGCTGTATGTCACAAGGCCGACGGGACCGGCGGCCATGTGACAATTGAGGGCATGAGCTTGGATGTTGAGAATCTTAGATCCAACAAGATCAAGAGGTTTTCGGACGAAAAGATCATCGGCTACATTATGAATGGAGTTCCGGATGAAGGAATGCCCGCGTTCAAAGATAAACTCTCCGAGGGTGAAATGCGGGACGTCATCCTATATATACGAAAGGAATTTCACGGTCGGTAGGTGCGTTCATTTGACCAATTCGCTTCGTCGGTTCCGACCAAGTTTTCTATACTCCCAGGGAGGTACCGCGGTGGCCGCCTGCTTCCAAAGTCCCCGGCTTTTAGATCTTGCATGATCTTCTGCTTTGCTATACATCCATCGATCGGTCGCCGTTTGCTGGTGCTCGTGGCTCTTATAGTGCCAAGCCATCCCGGCCGAAACCTGCGCCATGTTCATGTCCTCGCCTGATAAGTAAACGATCCCAACTTCACGTCCGTATTGATCCTTTTCGATGATGGCAACACACACCGGCTTATTGAGGATCAAAGAAGAGAGATTTGACTTGGACGCCTGGCTGAAATCCTGTCCATTCTCCGGGGCATCAATCGCAAACAGACGTATCGTGTGACGATTCGAATTCGTTTCGCGAACTGTTACGGTGTCCCCATCGCTGACCCGGTAGACGACTCCATTCACACGCTGTCGATCTTCCGCACCTGCAGGACATCCACCGGTGACGGCCGCCGAGTTGTTCTCGTTACTGGTAATGTAGACGTTTCGGTCGGTGTTCGAAAATAGGGAACAAGCTAGCCCGGCAGCAAGAAACAAAAAACACATCACGAGGGTTTCCTTGTTCCGGTTTTGTAAGCCCAGCGTTTGCCTCTTGCCCATTGATTTTGCGATTATAAAACATTCGGAACCGCTATTTACCAGTTCGGTGAACGATCGCGGATCTATAACTCTCTCTTTGCAGTGTGCACCCTTAGCTCAGTTGAATAGAGCGTCTGACTTCGGATCAGAAGGTCGCAGGTTTGAGTCCTGCAGGGTGTACCA
>DATFEW010000279.1:0-3331 GCA_035250805.1 Pyrinomonadaceae bacterium | reverse complement strand
CAAAATGTAACCGGACCGGTCGATGATAAAGCCGCTCCCAACAGAGTAAACCGGCCGGCGCGGCAGTTGACGGCGGAAGAATTCCATGATGTCGTCCGATTCGCTCGGAGCCGTACGATTTCGAGCCGTCGTATCGGCAGGCTTCGTTTTCGCATCAATGCTGACGACCGAAGGCTCGACGATCTTCGCGACCTCCGCGAACGAATCCGACAGCCGGGCCGCGGCCGAGACCGTTGGCAGCGTTCGTGCGGCGGGTTCGGTCGGCTGGGCAAAAACGGCAATGCCCGTGATCGCGAAGACGACTGCTCCGATCATTCCATTCAACAAAAAAAACTGGTTGTGGTGATTTCTACCGATCGTTTTCATACATTACCTTTCGTTTCGGGCGAATGCATCGCAGATGAATTATAGCAAAACTAGTCTATTCTTAAGAGAACTTTTAGAAGGCCCTTTGTCCCTGCACGTTCGAATGCCGCGACCCCGTCCGTCAATGAAAATTCTTCGGATATGAGGTCATCCACGCGGATTTGGTTGCTCGAAAGCAGGTCGAGAGCCGGGGCAAACCGCCCGCACCGCGAGCCCACAACGGTGATCTCGTCCACAACAACCCGCGACGCTTCCCACGTCGGCAGGCCGTGAAAGGTCGATTTCAGCACGATCGTCCCGCGCGGTTTTACGAGCTCAAGCGCGGACGCGAATCCGCTTTCGGAACCGCTCGCTTCGACAACAACATCAAACGCGTTCTTCATCTCGACGCTGCCCTCCGCGAGAAGTGTTTCGATGCCGTCCTTTCCGGCCAGCTTCAACTTCTCCTGATGTTTTCCGATCAACGTGATCGATTTCACAGGCGTCGTTGCCCGAAGCGCGCGTGCACAGAGGATACCAAGCTTCCCGTCGCCGACCACTGCAATTCTGTCCTCAGCGTTGATCTCAACTCGCTCCGTTATTCCCACCGCCGCCGCAAGCGGTTCGGTGAAAACGGCAGAATCGTCCGAGATACTTTCGGGGACTTCGAATAGATTCCTGGAGGGCAATTTTAGAAATTCCGCATGCGCCCCATCGCGTCCGACGATCCCGAGCACGGTCCGCATCGGGCAATGCCTCGCATCACGCGCCCTGCACAGATCGCATACTCCGCAGCCCGCATTGATCTCGCCGACCACACGCTTCCCTACCAGCTCATCCCTATCAGCCGTTTCCACGACCCCGACAAACTCGTGCCCCGGCGTCCCCGCGAATCCCGAATACCCTTTCACCAACTCCAGGTCCGTCCCGCAGATCCCCGACTTGATCACACGCACCACCGCCTCGCCATCCGCCGCCGGCAAAGCCACCTCGGCAACCCGCAACTCACCGCCATCAATACGCAACGCTTTCATCGATGTGCTCTATTCTAATCCTAAAGCTCCCCTCCTTACGAAGGAGGGGTGACGCGGGAGCGTCGGGGTGGTTCTCTCTTATCCGTACGCGCCAAAAAGCGGCCCGTTCCCGAACCGCCTCTTCTGCTTGCTGCTTACTGCTTACTGCTTATTGCTCGCCTACGGCGTTGTCACCACATTCACCGTATCCGAATTCATCCGGTTGGAGTGTTTCCGTCGAGGAAGGTGCGCGGACGCGGACGGCGCGGGGGAGATTGTTGGTGCCCGATGGGATGTTCAGCTCGACGTGCGATTTCAGATAGTTCCCGACCGACGCCCACTCGGTCTCGTTATCGAGCTGGCGTTCGACGGCGATGCCATCCGATCTGCCGCGGACGAATTTCACCGAAACGATGTTGCCGGGCAGAGCTTCGACCTTCAGAACGGGCGGGACATCCTCTTCCGGTGCGGGCGCAGACTGTGGAAGAATGCCGAGCAGGGCACCGATCTCGTTCGTGTAGGCCGGTGCCGCGCGGATGCGTTCAACTAACTCGATCAGCCGCTGATAGATCCCTGTCGCGACGGGCGTCCCCACCGCCGGAGCGATGCCAGCCGGAAACAGAGGCGTCGGGTCGCCGATATCGCCCTCGGTGATGATCAGACGATACTGCCGCGCCGCGTCCTTGTACGCCTCGATCGCCGAATTCGCCCCGAGCAAAAACTGCATCACGTCGTTGTCGTCGTTCACCGCGTTCGTATCCGGCACGGTAAACCCAAGCGGCACAACCGCCACGGTCGAAAAGTTCGTCGTAAAACTCGCAAACCACGCCGCCCGGTCCTCAAGCGATAACGGAAACCACTTTGTACTAGGAATCATATTTTTAGCTCCTCGATTTTGTAGTTGGATTTTGTCGTCCGCGAACTCGAAGGCTATCCCTCCGAATACGACGCGTGGGAACAAGTTCGCGGACCGGTTGGCTTAAGGAGCGATAGACTCGATGCTGAAATTCGATGATTGTGGAAGTTTGGCCTGGGTTGGCGACCGGCCGGTTTGCAGTCAAGGTTTGCTTAAGACTCTGACGGTGCAAATACCGTTTCGTTCGACATCTTCAGCGGACGTTCCGCGAAAATCTCCTTTCAGCCGTCAGTTATCAGTCTTAAGCGTGAGGATAGTAACCGAAGTTCGTTTGCAAATGCAAGCGGCTAAAGGTCCTTCGGGTCAAATTCAACAACCAACGTCCACATTTCGCGGAAACCTGAGCATATTTCACGGTAACCCGGCCACATTTCGCGGGAAGTTGATCATATTTCCCAGTAACATCGTCATATTTCGCTGAAAGTCGTCCACATTTCCTGGTGATGTCGTCATATTCCTCGGTAACATCGTCATATTTCCCGGTAACCTGACCATATTTCGACGAAAGTTGGGCATCTTTCTCGGTAACCTCACCATATTTCGCCGCAATATCGTCAGGTTTTCACCATTGTTCACCGTCCGTTTTTCGCTATTGCCCAGCAAACACGGGTATTTCGTGCGAATCCCATCGCCACAATTCTTCATCGTGTTAGAATCGCAGAATCGCAGACCTGACACCGGATTTTGAATCGTCTTAAAGCTGGCATAAAGAAATGCAATCTCCAGGTTCCCAAAGCTAGACATTTGAGCGTACCTGCCTAGTTCGACGATTTATTGTGGATTACGTTATTGTCGTCTTTTTGTTGCTTGCTGTACTTAGGGGAATTATCTCCCTTGCGGTTGGCGTGTATTCTTATTGGGCTTTGCGCACCGAAAGCACCGTACCAAGTACATGGTACATCTCCTTTTTCCGAAGGGTAGGGCCGATTTTGATCGCTGCACTGTTAGCGGGGATGTACTTCAGCAACATTTTCACAGGCATATGGTTTTTTCTTTTCGCTTTGGTCGTTTACGGATGCGAGTCTGCGTTAGCGATCATGCTTAGGTCACGCACGTG
>DATFEW010000273.1:0-4732 GCA_035250805.1 Pyrinomonadaceae bacterium | reverse complement strand
ATACAGCGGCGAGGTGATAAACGCCATTGCCGATAAGATACCGCAGCTTATCGGCGGCTCAGGCGACCTAACCCCGTCGAATAACACCTACATTAAGTCGTCGGCAGATTTTCAAGCAGGCCGGTACGCGAACCGAAACATACATTTCGGCGTCCGTGAGCACGCGATGGGCTCGACGATGAACGGCATGGCGCTTTATGGAAGCGTTATTCCTTTCGGCGGAACGTTCCAGACGTTTTCGGATTATATGCGGCCCGCGATCCGTCTGGCGGCGCTCTCTCAAATTCAAGTGATCTACGTTTTCACGCACGATTCCATCGGACTTGGTGAGGATGGCCCGACGCATCAGTCCGTTGAGCATCTTGCTGCTCTTCGGGCAATACCGAACCTCGCCGTGATTCGTCCATGCGATGCTCACGAGGTTCGTGAAGCATGGCGCGCCGCATTGAAACGCGCAGACGCACCGACTTCACTTGCGCTCTCGCGCCAGAAAGTCGCGCTTATCGATCGAAAGAAGTTCGCGAATGCGAACGGACTTCACAGAGGCGCGTATGTTCTTGCAGAAGCCGAGAACAAGAGCGGCAAAGCCGTAAAACCGAAACTGATCCTCATCGCAACGGGCTCCGAGGTTGGGCTTGCAATTGAAGCCCGCGAGAAACTAACCGCTCGCGGCATTCCGACCCGCGTGGTCTCGATGCCATGCTGGGAATTTTTCGACGAGCAGTCCGCCAAATACAAGGAATCTGTCTTGCCTACGAACGTAAAGGCCCGCCTCGCCATCGAAGCCGGCGTTTCACTGGGCTGGCACAAGTACATCGGCCCTGCGGGCGACACTCTGACCGTGGACCGCTTCGGCGCCTCAGCACCTGCGGAAGATGTGTTTAGAGATTACGGGTTTACAGTTGAGAATGTGATCAAAAAGGCGAAGAAGCTTTTTTAGTCCGTACCCAAATGCAAATCGAGGAGATCAAAACACCTTCGCTCTTGCTCGATCTCGATCGCGTAAAAAGGAATGCAGCTCGCATGAGCGAGGTCGCGGACCGCAACAACGTTAGGCTGCGGCCGCATATCAAGACGCATAAGTGCATCGAGGTAGCGAAGATACAGACTGCCGGGCATGACGGTGCGATAACAGTCTCGACGCTGGCCGAGGCGCGCGCGTTTGCGAAACACGGGTTTACCGACATCACGTACGCCGTTCCGATCGAGCGCGGGAAATTTCACGACGCGATCGAGATATTAAGAAGCGGCGTGAAGCTAAATCTGCTGACGGACGATGCGGACACCGTACGGGAACTCGACGAGGCTGCTCGAAGCGCCGGCTTGAAATTCGATGTTTTCGTGAAGGTCGATTGCGGCACGCATCGTGTGGGAGTTGAGCCGAACACGCGTGAGGCGCTTGCTATCCCGCGGCTGATATCGGATTCGGCCAACCTAAATTTCGCGGGGATCCTGACGCACGCAGGGCATTCGTATAACGCCGAATCGAAGAAAGGAATTCTTGATGTAGCACGTCACGAACGCGATTCGATGGTTGAACTCGCAGAGAAATTGCGGACGGACGGAATCGACGTCCCGACAGTCAGCATCGGTTCGACACCGACGATGAGTATGGTCGATCATCTGAACGGAGTAGATGAGATCCGGCCCGGGAATTACATTTTTTTCGATGCGTTCCAAGCCACGCTTGGGAGTTGTCGGTTTGAGGATACGGCTTTGACGGTTCTTGCGGCGATCATTCACAAAGATCAGATCCGAAAACGATTTGTAGTGGACGCGGGAGCGATTGCATTGTCAAAAGACCGTGGCCCTGTCCAGCTTGATCCAGCGTGTGGTTACGGGCATGTTCTTGATCTGGAAGGTAACGAGACGGAAATGCGCGTCACGGGAATGTCTCAGGAGCACGGCGAGATCGGGACCGACAAAACCGAGGCGTTTGAACAGTTGAAAGTAGGTGACCGCGTTCGGATTCTCGCTAATCATTCGTGCTTGACGGCCGCGCAGCACTCGCATTACAACGTCCTAGAGAACGCCAAGACGGTCGATCGGTGGGAGATCCACCGTGGGTGGCTGTAGGCTTAAAGCGCCGCTGGCACATCCAAAAAGCGTTTGTAGAGTGATACGTTTCTCATAAGAAGCACGCCTTACTAGGCGGAGGCATTCTTATGAAAATCGTATCGGGTACTTTTCTAGCATTATCATTGTTCATCATTCCCTTATCGGCTCAATACAATATTCTCGCTGGCGACGGTTCGCTGGCAGACCTCGTTGGCCGTTGGCAAGTAAGCCATATGAATTCAGTAACATCGCAGAACGTTTATTCCGGCGCGTTGGGAGATGCGAATGGGATGATCGCTGAATTCAACATCAAGCCGAACGGGCGCGTTATCTACAGCTTCTATCTATCGCAGGTAAACCATGGCTGCACAACAAAGATCAAAACATCGAAGACAGGCCGGGCAATTGTGGACGGTTCGCAAGTAACCTTCGTCTACGATTCGGGCACGACCACAAGCCAGGACAACTGCAACGCCAAGTTTAACTACACAAAAAACCTTGGACTGACGAAAGATGTTTTCGACTTCGTGATCAAATCGGAAAATGGTAAGCGTTATTTCTGCTTCGCCGACGATAAGCTGAAAGACTGTGCTGTGAGGCTGGACTAGTTTGGTATCTGGTATAGCCCGGCGATAGCTTTGCGCAGCTTTGATACAACATCGTTCTCAGGCGGTGTATTCGGCGGATAGGTCACATTGGTGTTGAATACGATGATAGATGCTTGACGCGTGGCGGGCTCGAAGTCGATGTAGCTGATAAAGCCATTTTGATCGCCGCCGTGGCCGAGGAAGGTGCGTCCATCACGTCGGTTGAGAAAATAGATCAGTCCAATGTCCGTGGTGAATCCCCGGTTGCCGTTCGCATCTATCGTGGTCGGCAATTGCGGCTTCCACATTTCTTCGAGCGAGGAGCGTTTAAGGATGCCGTCGTAAGAACTCTGTTTTCGAGGATCACCGATCAGAAAGTTTAGATATTTGGTCATATCTGAGACCGGCGAATTCAGCCCGCTGTTGGAGACAGTGATGCCGGTGTTGACATCGAAACGACCCTCCGTGCGTTTACCGTTTTCGACGAAATAGGAATGCGCTCGGTGCTTAAGCAGATGTGGTGGCGTTGCATCGAAATAGCTGTGGTACATCTCAAGCGGTCTCAGAATATTTTTGTCGATATAAACTTCGTAGTCTTCCCCACTGAGTTTTTCGATAATTCGCCCGAGGAAAATTATCCCTGGATTTGAATAGCTGAATTTCGTCCCCGGTTTAAACAAGATCTCCGTGAACGGGAACATCGCTACCAGCTGGGAATATTCAGTCGGCTCGAACGGTTCCCAATCTTCTCCTTTGTCCCACGGCCAGGTCGAGCCGCGAAACCCGGCAGAATGCGTCATCAAGTGCCTTATCGTTATCTCATCCATCGATCCGAATTTGTTGTGAACGCCGCGAACTTCCGGCAGGTACTTCGTCACCGGATCATCGAGCTTTAGCAGCCCGCGGTCCCGCAGCTGCATTATCGCGATCCCTGTAAATGGTTTTGTGTTCGAAGCCCAGTGATAGATCGTGTCGGCATTTATCCCTTGATTCTTCGCAAGATTCGCCGAACCACTGTGGATCTCAGAAACGACCTTGTTGTCCTTAAGAAAGACGAAGCTGCTGCCGACAACGCCCGCATCGCGAAGTTCTTTCGTATAGATTTCGCGAAACGTCGAGAACTTGTCTTGTGCGTGCGTAGCTGGGATCAAGAGAATCATTAAAATGCAGAAAACGGCGACGGAGGGAAGAAGATTCATAATGTGAGGAATCACAAGGGGCGGAGAAGCTTTCCGTGAATATGTGAAAACTGAGAACTAAAACCGATAACGAAGGTCAGGCAACGCGAAAAACCTCGCGATACCCGCCGTCAACAAGGTCCATATATCCCGCCATTGCCTGCTGGACATCATCGCGCGTCCCACGTTCCTTCATTCGATCCTCGAATTCAGCAATATTTTCGACGTTAACTTCAACGACCACGGTCCAAAAACCGGCAACCTCATCAACAAGGATCCGGTCGTCCAGATCGATGTCCTTTTTCATCAGTTCGTGGGTACTCTTAAACTTTTCGATCAACGCCCTTGATTTGCCGGGCTTGCATTTGAACACATTACGGATAACGTACATATTCGACCTCCGGTTTTTCGTGCGATTGTAACACGGGAAAATCGATCCACGCGAAGCAGAGGGCACACTCGCTGCCGCGCGTGTTTCTGCCCTGGTGTTATACAATTGGCTTAATGAGTTCTTACGAGAATTTGGATGAAAGCAAACAGTTTGCATGCCGCGTGATCGCCGACCACGCGCGCTCTACTTCGTTTGCGATCGCAGATGGTATTCTTCCCGGAAACGAGGGCCGGAACTATGTGCTGCGAAAGATAATGCGCCGGGCGATCTATCATGGCCGCGAGCATCTTGGGTTGAAGGATCTTTTCTTTTACAAAGTTTGCGATTTCGTCGTCGATCAAATGCGCTCGGCTTATCCTGAACTCGATGCTCAACGGGATTTTATCGGCAAAATGGTGCGGCTTGAGGAGGAAAGATTTAGGAGTACGATGACCGTCGGTCTTTCGAAATTGAACGAGCTGAAGATTGACCAGATCTCGGCGAATGAAATTCTATTTTCCGAAATTGCAAAGCTTTAC
>DATFEW010000272.1:0-2690 GCA_035250805.1 Pyrinomonadaceae bacterium | reverse complement strand
ATAAGTCGGATTTCTACTACATGTACCAGTTGCTAAACGCCTGTCAGATATTCGCAACATTCTCCACCACCGCGTTGGTGTGTTTAATCCCCGTTCGTTCTCCTTCTGGAGTAATATTATTGCTCAGAGACATGAAACGCTGCCCCGAATGTCGAAGAGATTACTATGACGACACACTGCATTACTGTCTTGACGACGGTGCGGCGTTGCTCGAAGGCCCGGCGTCCGCAGACGACCCGGCAACCGCGCTCCTTTCCGCACCGGGAGCGGTACCCACCGGGTCCCTTCCAAGCGAAGCTCCGACAAGAACGCTTGAACCATACTCCGATCCCGGGGGTTCCGTCCAAAGTCCGCATGAAGCGTTAGAGCGCAATAGGGCGATAGCCGTCGGAATTGGGGTGGTCCTGGTCGCAGCACTCGCCGTCGGAACTTATCTTTATTACAACCAGGGGTCATCGAAGCAGATCGAGTCCATCGCCGTCATGCCGTTTGTTAATGAGAGCGGCAATGCGGATGTGGAATATTTGAGCGACGGGATGACCGAGACGCTCATCAACAGTCTTTCGCAGATTCCGAACTTGAGTGTCAAAGCGCGGTCGTCAGTCTTTCGCTATAAAGGAAAAGAATTCGATCCGAAAAAGATCGCCGCCGAGTTGAACGTGCAGGCGATCTTAACTGGACGCATCGTCCAACGCGGCGAGCAGATGACGCTGAATCTCGAATTGATCGACGCGCAAACGGAAAACATTCTGTGGGGGAATAAATATGAGCGAAAATCATCGGATCTCGTTTCTCTGCAAAGAGAGATTGCACGCGATGTTTCGGGAAAACTAGAAAGCAAGCTTTCGGGGGCCGAAGAGGCAAAGGTCACGAAAATCCATACGGCCGATCCCGAGGCCCTTCAGCTATATCTTCAAGGCCAGTTCTATCGCTACAAAGGCGGCCGCAACAATGTGCTGCGCGCAACCGACTATTTCAATAAAGCTATTGAAAAAGACCCTAATTACGCCCTCGCGTATGCCGGTCTGGCTTTGAATTATAGTTCGTATGACTTTTACAACCTTGTGCCTGACTGGAAAAAAGCAAGTGCGGCGGCCAAACGCGCACTCGAACTTGATGATTCGCTTGCCGAGGCACACCTTGCCGCGGGGAATTTTCGTCGCGCGATCGAATTGAATCCCGATTACGCTGATGCACATGTCGGCCTCTGCATCGATCTCACGATGACAAAACATTTTGATGAGGGAATAAGCGAATGCAGTAAAGCTCGCGAATTAGACCCCTCATCCGTCATTGTAACTATGCGTCTGGGAGCGGCGTATTTCTTCGCCCGCCGCCCCGACGAAGCCATCGAGATATTCACGCGCGCGCATGAAATGGATCCAACCCTCTGGGTGCCGTTAGGATATCTCGGTGGCGCTCAAACGTTAAAAGGCCAATACACCGAGGCCGCCGCTACGTTTCGAAAAGCCATCCAGATCAGTGATGGCAGTCCTAACCCCAGGTCCCATTTGGCGTATGCCTTGGCAAAGGCCGGACAGCGTGATGAGGCCCTGAAATTGATCGATGAACTAAAGCGTCTCGCAGAGCGCGAACATATTAATTCTTTCCACTTTGCGGTACCCTACATAGGCCTTGGCGATAAAGACGAGGCCTTCTTCTGGTTGGGAAAGGGGGTCGATGAAGGCAGCATAGGATTCACTATGCTTGATGTGCACCCCTGGTTTGACGATCTGCGCTCCGATCCTCGATTCGAGGCGCTGCTGAAACGATTGAATCCATCGGACTAGTAATTTTATGAAACGATGCCCGGAATGCAGACGGGATTATTACGACGAGACGCTAAGTTTCTACCTCGACGACGGTCGGAGCTTGTTTACGGGCTGCGAACGGCGAAAGCTCGACGGCGATCCTGCGGTAATCCCCCGTCACGGACTCATTCTAGATACCTGCGCTTAAATCCGGGGTCGGCCTTCGCTGCGATACGAACTTTTTCGTCATACCTTTCGTAAAGAATTTGAACATGCGGCCAGTGGCTAGTTTTTGGAGGAAAAATGCACTGTCCCAGTTGCGGTCAGCAACACGTTTCCAGCACTGAACATCTCCGCCCGCTTCCGCTCTGGCGGGACAAAATAAAATTCTGTTCACGCTGCGGTTTTCCGATGGAACTCGTGGCTGAACTGCTCGACCATGGCGGATTCTTGCCAAAACTTGCCGAACTGGATCAGAAAAAGACGTTCTTCACTAGGAAAAACGGGGTAGTCTTCTCGATCTTTTGGATGATCTTATTGATGATCTTGGTTCCTGCCATCATCGGTATTGCAAATGGAGCGGGCGAAGCGCAGGGTATAAGTGCGGTGATTGGTTTGTTTGGTGGGTTGATGATCATGATCGGATCTCTCGCGTTGCTGCCGAGTCCCGAGGAATATCCTCTGCTCAACGCCCAGCAGATGCGATCACCACCGGCGACTTCCCGTGGTCTGCACGGTGCACAACATCAGGCATTACCGCCACAGCAATCCATCCCGGTATCGGTTCATATTCCGCCGCGCGCCGGTATATGGCGCGACACTAACGATCTTGAACCTTCGAACCTCACCGAGAGCACAACTCGACCATTAGAAAAAGAAAAGCGTCACTAGATGACCAACCGCCTTCGTTTGTACCTAGGCTGTCAAAGGAAGCTGTAT
>DATFEW010000262.1:0-7090 GCA_035250805.1 Pyrinomonadaceae bacterium | reverse complement strand
AGGTAGAGGCGGCATGGGCGCGGTTTATGAGGCAGTACGTGCCGATGGTGAGTTTCGGCTTCGCGTAGCGCTAAAGGTCGTCAAACGCGGCGTCGATACCGATTTTGTTCTTCGACGATTTCGCAATGAACGTCAGATCCTCGCAGCTCTCGATCATCCGTTCATTACCCGTCTTATCGATGGCGGCACAACCGATGACGGACGGCCGTATTTCGTGATGGAATACATCGACGGCCTGCCGCTATACCGCTATTGCGACCGTCAGCGACTGTCGATCGAGGAACGTCTCAAGCTATTTACCCGAGTGTGCGAGGCTGTTGAATACGCTCATCAGAAACAGGTAATTCATCGTGACCTGAAACCGTCTAACATTTTTATAACCAAGGACGGCACGCCGCGCCTGCTTGATTTCGGCATCGCCAAATTGCTCGATCCCGAGCTTGCGATAGACACGCTACGCCCGACTGCCACCGCACTTCGGATGATGACGGTCGATTACGCGAGCCCTGAGCAGATCCGCGGGGAGCAGGTTACCTATGCGACCGATGTGTACAGCCTGGGAGTTGTCTTGTTCGAACTGCTGACCGGCTTTCGACCGTATTCGACCCCAAGCCGTTCGCCGCATGACGTTGCCCGTGCGATCTGTGACGACGAACCGCAACTGCCGAGCGACGCGGTTCGCGGATCGGGTTATCACCCGGTGCCGGTCAACCCAACCGCTTCGACCTTGACGAATATCGCCGGGCTACGACGCGAGTCACCGTCCGAGCTTCGATCTCGACTCACGGGCGATCTGGATAACATCGTCTCCACGGCGATCCAGAAGTCACCGTCGGATCGATACGAATCCGTCGAACAGCTCAGGCTGGACATCCAGCGGCATCTTGATGGGCAGGACATTTCGGTACATCGGACCTATACCCCGCCGCTTAAGAAAGCAGACCCGGGTATCGGGGCCGAAACAAAGCTCGTAGCCGTGCTGCCGCTTTCGCTTATGAGTCCTTCCGGAGAGGGGAACACTGATGAAGCATATCTGACCGTCGGCCTTGCGGACGCAATCATTACACGCCTTGCAAGCGTCAGGAAGCTGACTGTACGTCCGACAAGCTCGATCACGCGCTACAACGAACACCACGTAAACCCATTTCGAGCAGGCAAGGAACTTGGCGTCGATTTCGTACTCGACGGCCGCATCCGAAGATTCGGCGACCGGCTTCGGATCTCGCTGCAGCTTCTCGACGTAAATAACGGATCTGCGATCTGGGCAGGTCAATTCGACGAGCATCTGACCGACGTCCTCGAACTGGAAGACGCGATCTCAGAACACGTCGCAGAAGCGCTCATTCCCCAGCTAACCGGGGAGGATAAAGAGAAGCTTGCAAAACGCGGCACGAATGACCCGCGCGCGTACGAAGCGTATTTGAAAGGCCGTTTCTATTGGAACCAGTTCACGGCCCAGTCTTTTCCAAAAGCGATTGAGGCATTCAACAAAGCCATCGAGCTCGATCCTGAATACGCACTCGCTCATGTTGGCGTCGCAGATTTTTATGTTTGGGCGAATATCTATGGCCTTCTTCCGGTGGCCGAGGCTTACGAAAAAGCCGAGGCTGCGGCCCGGCGTGCGCTGCAAATAGATCCTGAGCTTGGCGAGGCGTACGCTTCGATGGGCCTCATTACTCATAACGGGTTCGATTATTGGAGGTCCGAACGGTTATTACGGAAGGCAATTGAATTAAGCCCGCACTATTCGCTTGCGCACGAATGGCTATCGGCCGTATTGATCGGAACCGGCCGGTTTGAGGAGGGCCTGGCTGAAATGCGCATTGCCGAGGAACTCGACCCGCTGTCCCTTCGAACAAAAATACTTGCCGTTTGGAGTTACTATCAGGCCGGCGATATATCGACTGCCCTTTCGAAAGTCGACGAAGTCATCGAGCTCGATGGGAATTACCCTCAAGGACATCTGCAGCGCGGTTATATTCTGTGCGAGCTTCGGCGTGGCGACGAGGCCGTTACCGAACTCGAGCTCGGTAATCGTTTGATGCCTGGGTCGCCGCTTGGCCAGTATTACCTTTGTTTTGGTTATGCTGCTGCCGGTCGCCAGACCGATGCGTTGAAACTGGCAGACGGGATGGAGGATCCGTCACGAGGTGAATATGTCAAACCCATGTTCCTTGCTCTCGCAAATGTTGCAGTCGGACGCATCGATAAGGCGTTTAGGTATCTTGAGATGGCTGTAGACGAATCCGATCCCTGGCTTATTTGGCTTGGGACCGAGAAGAAGCTTGAAGTGCTTCACAGTGACCCCAAATATACCGAGCTTCTACATAAGACAAATAGGACTTTTTCTGGCGGGAAGTTGTCGACACTTCGGGATGAGCCACACGCCCGGACGTCATTGTTCGATTCCGGGCCAGACACCTCTCCGGAGTCAGGACCGGCACCCTCAACTCTTCATCAGCGACCGAACTTCGTTCGACGACACGCGAAAAAGATTGGCGTTGCGGCCGCGGTTTTGCTTGTGCTCGGTATCGGTGTTTGGACGGGTTTTCTGGGCATAGAATTTCGCGGAATCAGGTACACGAACGGGACGGCAGCAACGGCATCCGCCGGTTCGATCGCGGTGCTTCCTTTTGAAAATGCCACGGGCGACGCGGGAAACGACTATATTTCGGACGGAATGAGTGAAAGCCTTATTAACCGTATCTCAGGTTCGGCGAATATTCGGACAGTACCGCGCACGACAGCATTCGCCTACCGCGACCGGAAGATCGATCCGCAGGCGATCGGCCGTGAACTCGGTGTGGACAACGTGCTCACCGGAGCCCTTCAGAAACAAGACGAAGACTTTGTTTTGAAACTGGCGTTGATCGGCGTCGCAAATGGAGAGAGCCTGCTTTCTGCAACTATCGTCGAGAGATCTGATCGGATATTCGCTCTGCAGGATGCTCTGTACACAAAGGTTGCGGACGCCCTCGATCTGCAACCGCAAAGCACTGTTTCGCAGAAGAGTTATACAGAGAATAATGAGGCATTTCAACTTTATCTCAAGGCGGAATACAGCCGCCAAAAGGGATCTCCTGCCGGCACGGCAGAAAGCATCGATCTTTACAAAAAAGCAATCGAGCTCGATCCGAATTACGCACTCGCCTATCAAGGGCTTGCCCTCGCGTATCGTTCGTCACCCGCGTACGGTTTGATGACGCCGCAGGAGGCTTTTCCGAAAGCGAAAGATGCAGCCCAGAAGGCATTATCGCTCGATCCGTCTTTGGGCACTGCCTACTCCTCGCTCGCATCGATCAAGGCAACGTATGACTGGGATTTTCCGGGTGCTGAGCGGGAGTATCGGCGTGCGATACAACTAAGTCCGAACAATGCGGAAATTCATTATTCCTACGGCAACTTTTTGGTCGCGATGGGCCGCACTGAAGAGGCGCTCGTCGAGCTTCGTAACGCCTTTCAAATTGACCCGACATCGCTCAATATTCAAACTAATATCGGATGGGCGTTATACATCGCCGGACGTCTGGACGAAGCGTCCGTTCAGATACGGCGCGTGATCGAACGCGACCCAAGCTTCGCACGCGCTCGCCTGAACCTGGGCGAGATCCTCGAGGAACAGGGCAGGCACGAAGAGGCGATCGCGGAGATCCAAAAAGCACGCGAGCTTTCCAGAGACCCGTTGGCCGATATGGCAATTGGACATGCGTTCGCCTCGGCGGGACGACGGACCGAAGCTGTTAAAGTAGCTTCGGATCTCGAAGAAAGAGTTCGGCAAAAACAGGTATCGCCGTTTCTTCCTGCAGTCGTTTACGCCGGCCTCAAGGAAAATGACAAAGCCTTCTATTGGCTTGAACGAGCCTATCAGGAACGTTCCAACTGGCTGGCTCTGCTGAAGGTCGGCCGCCGTCTAAAAGGTTTAAGCGCTGATCCGCGTTTCGACGATCTGCTGAAGCGTGTGGGTTTCTAGGATCAAGTCCGGTCGTTTTAAAGAATTTAACGGCGAAGTTATTTACGAATGATCTGGACTGGAAAAAGCAGATATATGAAATGTTACTGTGGCTTTTATGAAGGTAACTTCGCCGTCGTTTCAAAATTAATAACTCTCTCATTAAGTAATTCGTAAAAACGAGCAAAAAGGTGTCACCTTTCGCAAAAAAAATTGCCCGGTTTACGCAGCCGGGCAACACGAACACTATCCCAAATTATTGACTCTATTAATTTTCCCGGCGATAGCACGACTCGCCCTTGGCGTTGGCCAGGCAAATAAAAAGCTTGCCGTACTCGTCGGTTTTTGTACTTACCTCGTAAACTTCGGTGTCCAAAGTATAGTTCCGCTCCTTGTTCGAATTCGGCGAACAGCTGTACGTGTTTCGCCAGAAATTCTTAGCGAGGGTCAACGTTAATTGCGATCCGTTTAGCGTATATCGACCTTGCTTGTCGTTGAAGAGTGCGGTCGTACAGCCGTACATTGTCGACTGCATATATCCAACAAATGCAAAACGGCCGTCTGGCCTGAATTCGTACTTGAGTGTGTTTCCGTTGCTCGCCGTCCGCGAACCGGTGACGGTGTTAACGTCATCGGTGGTTGACAGTCCTCCCGTCTTCCAGACACCGACAAGTTCCGATCTTGAAATACCCTGAGCCGAGACCGTAACTGCCGCGGCAACCGTGATCGAAAGTAAGAGTGCAAGATTCCTATACATAGCTTCTCTCCTGGTTTTGTGAATTGACCGTGGTACGGCCTCATACGATAAGGCGTAAATATCCAGCGGTGCGGTATCAAAAAAAAGCGGAGGATTCTCGGCCGCAGATAAAATTTCTATTGATCTTTCAGATCACGGCCGCCTCGATAATACTTAAAAACGATTCAGTCGGAATAATTCTCTCGATGCGATAGCCCGCCCTTTTGAGCAGGGTGCCCCACTCCTTTTCGGTGCGTTCACGGCCGCCGGTCATCGTGAGCATTATGAGGTCGAAGAACTTGCTGAAATGCGGCTCACCGACCTCTGGAACAACCGCTTCCGCGAGCACTAGCTTACCGCTGGCCGGCAGAACGTTCTTGATATTCTCGAGAATGGTGATCGATTTGGAATCTTCCCAGTCATGCAGTATCCAACGCATCGAGTAAATATCGCCTCCCGCCGGAACCGATTGGAAAAAGTCACCTGCGATAGTTTCACACCGATCGGATAGGCCTCTTGAAGCAAGGAATCCCTTCGCTTGTTCTACTACTGACGGAGCATCATAGATCGCGCCGTTAAGACCAGGATTTTTGTCGAGAATCGCCGAGATCATTCCACCGATACCGCCGCCGACGTCGATAAGCTTTTTGTAAGACGAAAAATCGTATTGTGTGCTGATCGCCTGATTCAACAGCTCTGAACTTGCGGCCATATAACGGTTGAAATTCTCAGCCTTCTCCGGATCCTTCTGGAAATACTGCCAAATATCCATGCCGAAATGGTTGTCGAACGCTATCTCTCCCGTCCTCACCGAGTGCATAATATTGCCCCAGGCAGCGTAATGAACTTCACCCATTTCGGCGATCGCGGCGCCTCTCAACGTGCCAACGGCATCCGAAAGCAGCGTTTCCGAAAGCGGCGTGAGAGAGAACTTTCGTTCGCCATCTTCCTTATAGATGCCGACCATCGCCAGCATCCGAAGTATCCGATAGAGGGAGTCGCTATGCGTATCAGTCAGCTTTGCTAATTCGTCGGCTGTTTTAGGACCGTCCGCAAGATGATCTGAAATGCCAAGTTTCGCAGCCACCCATATACCGCGTGAAACCCAAAGTCCCGACATCATTTGCAGCATTTGTTCGGTGGGTCCGAGTTCGAGCGCTTTTTGTGCAGAAGTGTTATTCATAATTCCTCCAGAAAAAAACGGAAAATGATCTGAACCATTTCCCGCTCCGTTTTTGTATAAAGTTATTTGCCAATTGTATCGAGTATCGCCTGGGCGGCCTGTTCGATGACGGACGAAATTATGTCTTCGCCGTCAGATTTCGCCTTGACCTTCAGCACCTTTGCGAGTGCGACGCTGTTGTCGACGGTCGACTGCAGTTTGAGGTCGAGCGACAGTTCATCCTTGGACTTCATATTGCCGGACATCGAAGCCGCAGTTACGATCGCCGAGCCCGCGATGTGCCCTACAACCCCGCCCGCGCCCAGCATCGGAGCTACCGAACCGAGCATCTTACCGAAACCGCCAAAACCGCCGCCGCCTTTCTTGTGTGCAGCCGTTGCGTTTAAGACGAAGTCGCACTGCTTTTCTTTGGCTTCTGAGGCCTGGGCCTGGGCGAGCTTGGCTTCAATTGGAACGATCTCGACCTTCGTGCCTTTCAAATATAGGCCAAGCGAGTTCTGGACTGCTGCTGAAAGATCTGCCGGTGCGATCCCTTCGCCTGCAGCAGTTGTCTTCGCAATAACGCCAACTCGTACAGTTCCTTCCTTCTTCGCACCGACCGACGACTGGGCGACAGTGCCCTGTGTCGCAGCGCTCTTGATGCTTGAGCTAAGAGCAGAGGGCTGTGAATTACCGGACGACGCATTGTTGATACCTGAAATCGAAACGTCCGAAGTGCTGTTGCTGACACTGCTTGCCGAATACATCTGGGACGGATCGCTTACTTCGCGATAGTCCGCAGGTGCTTCGAATAGGGCTTGATCCAAAGTGGTCTTCGAAAGCTCGATAACTTCCTGGATCATCGTGTAGCTCTCTTTACCCGCCGCGTCGTACGAAGTCATTTTCTGATATACGGGATAACCCGATTTGGCCGAGCCGATCGTCTTCGGCACGATCTTGTCCTTGCAGCCGCCTGCCTTTCCGCCGTTGTTGTACGAGCTGTATGAATTGTTCGTGCAGACAAGGCCGAATTCGGCGTCGATCACCCACATATCCATTTCCATCTTCGATTTCGACGGGTAACACGCGTCGGCCGAGCTTTCGGTCTCAACACTCTGAATGATGTGCCGAGCCGTATAGCCGAACATCTGCTTCTTCTCGCCCGTGTCCTTGATCGTGGTGGTAATGTTTACGATCCCGCCTTTGGTCGCCGGTGCGGGCGAACCCGGTTTGACCGGGGTGG
>DATFEW010000244.1:0-4399 GCA_035250805.1 Pyrinomonadaceae bacterium | reverse complement strand
AATCAATACGTCGACGCTTACCGGACCGCTAACTTTTACGTACCGCGCCAGTTTCGGATATTCCGGTTTAGGAAGGGAAAAATAGCCTGGTGAGCACAAAAGGAGCAATTGATGGTTATCGGCTTCGCTTGTTTTCTGGTTCGGTTGATCGCGGATGAGTTGGGTGTGCGAAGTTCTTGGCCGGGCGTGGTGACTCCAGTTACCAGCACGAAGGCAATAGCCGGGAGGCGAGTTGTTAGCTTCATCTCCTAAATTAGAACCCAAACGAACCCCAATGTTCCAGCGAACATCCAATCGGTGTTAAAATCTCTCCAACCCTTGATGAGCTCGGCTGTCGAAAAACATACGACGACGATCGATGAGGCCGTAAAGCGGCTGCTTTCACGCGCCGGCGATGCGCGGGACCTCGAGTCAGACGATCTGCGTCACCGTGTGGCATCCGTCCTCGAAAAATATCTCTTTAAGGATGATCCGGAAGCTGAACATCGCGACGTTGTTGCGTTTGTCGATGAAATTCGTGCGGACGATCTTTGCCTCATCCTCGCGTGCGAAAAGGGTGACGAAAAGGCGTGGGAAGATCTGGTCGCGAACTTCGACTCGACCGTAAAATCTGCCGCGAGAAAGATCTCGTCGAATAACGAAGATGCCGAGGACCTGGCGAGCTCGATCTGGGCGGAGCTTTACGGATTGCGTCAGGATGCCGATGGAAACAAGAAAAGCAAGCTGGCGTACTATTCCGGACGAGGCAGTCTGGCGGGTTGGCTGCGTGCTGTCATCTCGCAGCTGGCCGTTGATCAGTATCGAAAGCAGTCGAAATATGTTCAGATCGAGGAGACCCGGGAATTTGAAATCCTGGCTGAAGAATCGACCAATCATTCGGGAAACTCATCGGTGATTCATCACGCCGAAAACCCCGAAGAATTGTTGACCGAAAAGCAGACGGCGGAAGATGTCTCAACAGCGCTTAGAGCGGCGATCGAAGCTCTCGAACCTGAGGACAAGCTGATCCTGAAGCTATACTATTTTGACGATCTGAAATTGAAGGACATCGCCCAGATATTCGGCTATCACGAAGCGACAGCGAGCCGAAAGCTGGTGCGGATCCAATCGGAAATTCGCAAGGCAGTTGAAAAGGAGTTGAAAAAGAGCCATGGCTGGAGCGATAGCGAGGTGAAAAAGTATCTCGCCGACGCTGCGTCGAAGCTAGGTGTCAGTCTAGACAAGATGTTGGGAGCACTGATGTTAGCGGCTTTGGTGCAAGATTTGCTCTTGTAAATCGTTCGTTAAGTGGGTTACGAAACCGCACCACAGGGGTCGCGGAGGTCGCCAACAGGATGAAGGGTATTCGCGGTTTTTCTGTCATGATTTACAACGGTGAATTCTTTTCGAACTGTTTTCTCGGCGGCCACTGTGGTGAAAATATTTAATGGAAGTTGAATTCGACAAAGAGATGGACGCGTTGCTGAGAAAGGCTGGCACGCGAGGGGTGCTCGTGGGCGATAAGCCGAAGGTGCATCTTGACGCCGACGCGATCGCCGCGTTCGCCGAGAACGCCGTTCCGGAGAAAAGCCGCATCATCTACACACAGCATCTCGCGGAGTGTGATCCATGCCGCAAGACGCTTTCGAATCTGATCACGCTGAGTGCCGCAGCCGAGCCTGAGCTGGCGGCCGCCGCGGCGCCGATCGTCTCGAGCCTGCCGTGGTATCGAAAACTTTTCATTGCTCCGAATCTGGCGTATATAATGGGCGGCCTTGTATTAGTATTCGGCGGCCTATTCGGATTTATTGTGCTGCAGAGTTCTTACAATGGTGATGTAACCGTTTCTCAGGTGCAGGAACCGCAGCCCTTGCAAAGTGCAACCGCTCACACAGAGGGATCAGCAACGAATGCGTCGACTACCGCCGTGAATTCAAATTCGGTGTCTAACGTCCCCGGCGAAATCCCGCGAAGCGTCGGTGTGGCCGAGGAGGGTCTCGACCCGAATGTTGCAGGCACCCCACCGCCGCCTGCTCCACCTTCTGTGACGACCGCAGATGCCATAGCCCCAACAGCGGCCCCGGTCGATAGTATGGACAAAGCCTCCAGCCTTCCTCTAATGAAGGAAGCGCCAAAAGTTGCCCGGGATGGGGTCGACCTCGGGAAAAAGGCCGAGGAAAAGCGTGCCGATAACGACCAGGAAGCGGCGAAGAAAGATGCCGGTTACAATAAGAATATTCGCGAACAGAATCTACAGAATCAGAGTCCGGTTCAGATGATGCCAAACACCCAGTCCGGCCCGAGCCGCAACGAAATGCAGCGCGACAATCGCGTGTACAACGACGATGCCAAGCTCCGCGCTCGGCAGTCCGCCCCATCCGGCGGTGCGGTTTCAGGAGTGCGAACCGCCGGGGGCAAAAAGTTTGAGTTGAAACAGGGCGCGTGGTACGACACTTCATATCGGGGCCAGGGCACCAAGAACGTACGACGCGGAACGTCTGAATACCGCGATCTCGACAGCGGATTACGCACTATCGCGGACGGCATCGGCGGTACGGTGGTGATCGTTTGGAAGGGCAAAGCCTACCGCATCCAATAAAAAAAGGCCGCTCACTCGAGCGGCCTTTGATCGATCTAAGCAAGTTTTAATATCTGACCGTATAGCGTCTAAGGTTTTGCATGGCCTTCGCCAACTGTTCCCTATCGCTAGCCATCTGCTCCTGTTCTTTCGGAGTCAAAATGCCGTCTGCATAATACTTCGCCCGATGTTCGGCCATGTCCCGGCGTTCTCGAGCTACCCTCTGCTCCGCATAATACTTATCACGCTGGGCCCTCAGATACGGGTCGTAGTAATAAGGATCGTAGAACGGATCATAGTAGTACCTACTATAAAAGAACGGCCTTCGGACTATAACCGGGCGATAGATCACCCGCGTGACGGTCCGTGTTTGTGCTGTAGTTTCATTCGCTCCGGCAAAAGCAAACACACCGACAAGCATCAAAATAGAAAAAAGAAAAATGACAAATCTATTTCTGTACTTCATATATAAACCTCCTCCAGAGCCGGGCCCGGGAAGAGTGGATAGTGGGACTCCGCTCTGATTGATTCGTAATAAATGGATGAAAATCGAAAGTATCGGGTTGTCAAAAAATCGATGTTTTTAGGTTCTGATAAAATACGCATATGAAAACGCTGCTCTCACTTTTTTGCATCGCTTGCCTGTTTGTAACATATTCGTACACTCAGCCAACTTGGGAAGCAAAACTCGATTCGAAAGTTGGATTTTATCAATCGACGGATTTCGGCATTCTCATCGCCGGAACCGAAAAAAGTCTATACGCGATCGACGGGCAAACCGGATCAGTGGTCTGGCGCCGAAAAACGGGCAAAATAGACGAGACAGCAGTTACCCCCGTTCCAAATACCGATCTGATCCTTTTTTCGCGCGATTTGGGCAGCAAATCACGGCTCGAAGCGGTTGATCTTCTTTCGGGTTCAAGGATTTGGGAAAGCGAAAAGGTCAAGGGCGACGTGATGCAGCTTACGCTCGATCCCGAAAATGATCTGCTTGCGGTTGTACTTGTGAAGGATACCCGCGGAAGGTTTGGCAGCGAGGTTAAGAAAAGACCGATCGTTCATATGCTGCAACTCTCTACTGGCGACGAGATCTGGCAAAAAGAGCTCGACGCCTCGGTAGAGATGATGCCCGCGCGTTTTCGTGAAGGCGACGTCAACTTCACTCTGGACAACTACCGCGCTCCCCTTATGTTAGACGGCCGCCTGTTTCTCTTCTATGAAGGTTCAACAAGCTATGACGCGCGTACCGGAAAAGAAAAAGAGCGAGAAAAGTTCAAGGTCAACGAAAATGGCTTGGCACTGACTGAAGCAGATCCGGTATTTGACGAGTCTCATATTTACATTTCCGGCCGGGGCCGCATACGTGCAATTGAGCGGCAATCTGGACGCGAAACCTGGAAGGCCGAAGACCTGGGCAACTGCGCGGAGATGTTCCTGATCGGCACGACACTTTTTGCCAGAACCGGCGGTCAGTTTACGAGGCTCAAGGACGGCGACGTCGTTTCGAAAGGACCGTACGGCGTTTCTGCGATCGACACCCGCAACGGCGAAATTCTTTGGCGATACAAAGGTGCCGATAAAGGACTGACGAATTTCGTTTTTCGTGACGCAAATACGATCCTCGTTGCCGACCGCGACGATTTGATAACGCTCGATGCAAAGAACGGAAAGCGTGTCGACAAGTTTGAGCACAAGATCGAGAAGGCCCAGTATGTCCTGATAAATCAAAGCGGCGATGCAGTCGTCGGAGGACGGGATGAGATCGCGGCGTTTTCAATCGATTCGAGAGCGGCAAGACAGACTGACCGTAAGGGAGGGCTAAACATCCGATTGGTAAGTTAC
>DATFEW010000237.1:0-9967 GCA_035250805.1 Pyrinomonadaceae bacterium | reverse complement strand
AATCACATAATTTGTAACTTTTCACGATCGGGGTTACTCAGCCGAAAATTACGCGATTTCCTGCATTTTCAGTGTGTTAAGCGACTAAAAGACATTGGCATCAAGTTTGCTTGTTATCTGGACGGACGGTGTATTATCCGTCCTGAACGACCTTGTAGGAGAGTATTTCTCCGCCATGAAAAAAGAAGACGGATTTTCGCTGATAGAGCTTCTTATTGTCGTTGTGATCCTGGGCATCATCGTTGCAATAGCGATCCCAAATCTCCTTGCATCACGTCGCAGTGCAAATGAGGGTTCCGCGGTCTCGTCCATACGTCTGATTCACGGTGCGCAAGTGACTTACGCCTCGACCACGGGCACCGGAAACTACGCACCGGATATGGCCACACTGGGGACAACAGGTATGGTCGACGGGAACCTGGCGTCCGGTACGAAGAGTGGATACTTGTTTTATACGGCATCAGCCGCGGCCACGAGCACCACGCCGGCAATATTTGCTGTAGGATCTACGCCGACGACCACAAGCGGTCTGCAACAAACCGGATCTCGCAATTTTGCCTGCGATCAAAGCGGCGTGATCTTTTTTAGCTACGACTTTTCATGGGGAATGCACGGAACGAATGCTTATATAGATCCGGGCGGTACCCCTCTTCACAACTAACTGTCACCCCCTCGATAATGGCACGGGCGAACCGATCTGGTTTGCCCTTTTTTGTTAATGCTGCTCGCTTTTGGTTTTTTGTATACTCGTTTCGATGCGGATCAAGAAATTCAGATGCATTCAATGCGGTGGACCTAAGATTAACCCGTACACGACGCCATACATAATGTGCGATTTCTGCGGGTCGTTCACCGACATCGATTTCGCCGTCGGCATGGAAACATGGACGCAGGACCAGGCGACAACCTTGAATTACCAGGCGCGAAAAATGGATCTGATGGAGAAATCGCAGGCGGCAGCCGCCTTGGGAAATCGAGAGAAGTATTGTGAATTTCAACGCGAATTTTGGGACTTTTACTACCGGGCATTTCCTGCGTACCTGCCGCCGACGATTTCAACCCAGGAAAAGTATGCGTTGTATCTTGAAGTTTGCGTCGGCTCAAGCTTGGAAAACGCGTTCGATCCAAAATGGCAACAGTACGGCCTGCATCAACAGCAGTTACAGGGTGCACTGAAGTACGTTCAGATGAATGGAAAGACGACGGTCGAAAGCACCAGCTTTTTTACGTTGGCGGATTTTTTTATACGGATCACGCGCGAAGGCATGCGCACCTTTTACGAAGATCCGCGATACTCCATCATGCACGAGCTATTGCCGGAGGCAGTGCATTTTAAAATGAAGATGTCGATGTTTGTTCAGGCATGGCTGCCTTACCTGACCGACGCGGACGCCGGCAAGCTTTTGGAGATGCTCGGATTTTCGAATGAGTACGAAGAGATAGAGTGGCCGCCGGGTGAAACTGTGGCTTGCGAATCCTGCCAGACGACATTGTTCGCGCCCGAAGGCTCGTACAAAATATTTTGCGAAAAGTGTCGTAAGACGACTCGGGTCAAGGCCCGGTTCTTTTGCATGTCGTGCGGATCACCCAATGATGTTTCGGAGAATCCTGCAAAACCGATTGACTGCGCCCGATGCGGTGTTGCAAACCGTATCGTTCATCCATACTTCGGCAGGTGAATGCTTCAGTCTTGCCTGCCGGCACCGCCGAGTTTTCCGCCGAGAAACGCCATCGGGATGTATGCAGCGATCAGATCAAGCGCCTCGTACCAAATCGGTGCCGGTAACATATAAGCCGCCGCAATTCCGCCCAGAAGGAACACGACGCCTATCACGAAAGAGATGATCACTTTATGCCTCGTCGCAATCAAACACGCAACTAGTGCGCCCGCTAACGTACCGAGCGCGTGAGCAAGAAACGGAAACACAAAGTGTTGTGTTTCGAACAGCGGCATAGCGGCCTGTATGCCTTCCATCGTTGTCATATCGGCCCCTGCCGGCGGTGGGATCACCATGGGGCCTATCGCTATTAAAGCCATATTGACAACACTGCCGACGACCAGACCGGCAATAACGGCCAAAATATTTCTTAACATAGATACTAACCTCCGTAGGACGTTGGTAAATCAAGATCCTGTATTGTCGATTTGTGATTCTTTATATGCCGTTTCGTTTCGAAATTCAAATGAGAGGCAGCGCTGGTTATTTCTGCGCTCGCGCGCTTCCATATGTAGCCTCGATATTTTGCTACGCATCAAGATATTGTGCTTGCCTATTTCAGCAGTTTGATATTACATTACAAGTAGAAGCCGACCGCTCCCCTGAGTCGCATTTCACCCGATCAAATGGAGGATAAAGTAGCTTGCTTACCGGAAGAGTTTTGCTTTTGAATTTTTCGTACGAGCCGCTGGGAACCGTGGGTGTAGCCCGCTCGGTGTGCCTCTGGTTCCGAGGTGCTGTCTTTATCGAAGAGAAAGACGGTGACAATGTACTACATTCGCCTTCGACAACGTTTCCGGTTCCGTCAGTGATACGACTGCGGCATTACGTAAACGTTCGCCGCAACCGCCGTGAAACGACGATGAAGCGTGCCCGTGTGTACATTCGCGATCGCTACCGATGCCAGTATTGCGGTGACCATAGGCACGCAAAGGACCTGACGCTCGACCACATACTTCCGCGAGCGCAGGGCGGAGAAAGCACCCCCGCGAATCTAGTTACTGCTTGTGTCAAATGCAACCAGCGGAAGGGAAATCGCACGCCCGAACAAGCGCGCATGCCCCTGCTAACCTCGCAGAAACTGCTGCGTCTCGGGCTGGATCACGTGCTGCTTTGCCACTATGCCGAGTCGCGTCCCGAATGGAAGAAGTATCTGTTCATGGATGATCACGAAGAAGAGAAGGTAAAGGTGGCGGCCTGATGGTTTAGGAATCTTTGGATTTTCGATCTACGAATTGCGGCCGACGATGTCGGCCTTTTTTATTCGTCAATATGAAACTTCTCTTTATCTACGGCCCGCCTGCGGCCGGAAAGTTAACAGTAGCGAATGAGATCGCAGAGCGAACCGGGTTTAAGGTGTTCCACAATCATTTGAGCATCGACGCGATCTTGCCAGTATTCGACTTCGGTACAAAGCCGTTCTTCCACTTGGTGGAGATGATCCGCGTCGAGACCGTTGCCGAAGCAGCGCGTGAAAATGTCGATCTCATTTACACCTTTTGTTACGCGAAAGGCGTCGACGAAGCCCACGTCGAGAAGATCGAACTCGCTGCAAAGCAAAACGGTGCCGAAGTGTTCTACGTTTTGCTCACCTGCAGCGAAACGGAATTGAAACGTCGGATCATACTTGAGGAGCGGAAAAAATTTCGGAAAGCCGACACGGTCGAGATGATGGAGAGTTTTTTGGAGAAATACGACCTGAGTTCTCCGGTCCCGTATACCGATACGGTGGTTATCGACAACACGAAACTGCCGCCGCGGGATGTGGCGGAGCAGATAATTTCGCATTATGGCTTGCGGAAAACCGAACAGGGGTTGAAGTCCGGCTGACAAACAAGCTAGAATAGAGCTAGAAGTCGGACAGAATGATTTGCGCCAGAAGGCCGTTCATTCTGTCTTTTTTATTTTGGAGCGCTTATGGGTCACAAGTACAAAAATGAAGAGGAGATAGTCGCACTCGTCAGGTCATTTGAAGATGCGTCGATCGCTCGCGGCGTGTGGAAACACGCTGAGCATTTGGTGGTAGCACTTTACTACACGCACAAATACGACGATCTGGAAACTGCTACCACTTACATGCGCAATGGACTTTTCAATCTGCTGACAGAAGGGTTCAAGCTGGATCTGACGAAAGAAATGCCCTACCACGAAACGCTGACGGTTTTCTGGATGTGCGAAGTAGATGATTTCGCCAAAAAAAACCAAGACCTTAGTCTTTCGGAAAAAGCGAATATCCTGATCGATCTATACGATAAGGATTATCCGTTACGGTTTTACACGCGCGAACGCCTGTTTTCTGATGCGGCGAGATCGTCCTTTATTGATCCGGATCTATCAGATCTGACCGCGACACAAAGACCCGGTTCGCTGGGGGCCGCGATCGGTGCTTGCGACTAAACTCTCCGTCGACGCACCAATTCCGTCCGACGCCGACATCAAACCTTCGCATCGTCCACTTTGTTTTTTATAGGTAACCAGGCATACAGCCGGGATGGAACTATGAACTTTAGAATTCATACATCCGGATGGTAATTCGAATCCGGATGGTAATTCGACGGTGCGGCACTTAGAAGTAGTTCCATTTCTTTTCCATTTCATAAAACTGCGGCTAAGTGTCGCATTCGGTTTTTACTATACCGCTGACCCGCTAAGCATCGGATGGCGGTGGCACCGGTGGCGTTATATCCGACATATCAAAGGCGACCGAAACAGCAATTACGGAAATGTATGAGAGGTTACCGAGTGCACCAACCGTTTGTATATTATTTTGATAACTGAAGAGACTTTCTCTTACTCTCATTTTCTTCCTTTGGTTCAGTTGACCAACCTAGGCCGGGCGCAATTCTTTAGGAGAAAGTAAAAGCCGCCCGGCTATCTCATTTGTAGATGAGCTTCATTCCGGGGCAATATCATCGATCACTTCTTCAGCTTGTTTTTCGACCGCGGCGACCTCGTTGCGAGCTCCTTCGGCGGCCCTGATCAATTCATCAAGTTTTATGTGTGTTGCTCTATCGCCGTGACGCTGTGATCGTTGGAGGAAAAGGATCGCGACAAGCGCGAGAAAGCCCAACACAGTTACCAGATGAGTTTCCCAGGCAAGCGAAAAATCAAAATAGAGGCCAGTTACAGCGATCAGGATCAGGAGAATTGCGAGGGACCAAACGGATCCCAGAAAGTGGGAGATCTTGTTCGCAAAAGCCCCGTAATAACTATCGATCATCGACTGCCTGCTTTGGGTGAGCTTTTAGTCGTTCTTTTTGAGGCGGGCTTGCGTCCAGTCGTTTTCGACTTTTTGGTCTGGCTCGACTTCGACCGCGACGCGGTTCCTTTTTTTGAACTCGTAGAAGATTTGCTGCGCCCGCCTCCTTGCGATCTTGAGGCCTTGCCCTTAGCCGGAGCTCCTGTGGCTGCGCCAGATGTTTTGTCCGATGCTGAGCGCGATCCTTCCTCTTTCCCGACTATGGCAGACTGTACCTCCCCCGCCGCACCTGCCACCGCGCCGACAGCAGCACCCGTTAGAATAGTGCCTACCGTGTCTTTGGCGAGCGCAAGCAGGCCGCCCTTAGATGAACTGCGCTTGTTGGTTGCTGACTTGCGCTTACTGGTTGTCGAACTGCGTTTCTTGGTTGTTGTACCTTTTTTATCCGTAGATCGCTTGCTGGTTGCCGTACCCTTCTTGGTCGTCGAACGGCGTTTTTTGGTTGTTTGAGCTGTCGTTTTTGCGGCCATGTTATCCCCTTTTTTGAAAGTTTCTGCGTATAGAAGGAATACGTTCTACCCCGATCAAATACCGTCTTCTATATGACATAGAAAAACTAGAATCCTCGGGCTAATAGGTCTTTATTGCACCAAGTCGTTTTCCGTTGCTTTTCGATGGTAATTTTGCGTAAATAGAATTATCCGAAAGATCACTACCTGATTTAAGCAATTTAAGAGACTGTCCTATTCCCCCAAAAAGTATGCAGGAATTCACAGATCAAATGCCGGCGGACATCAGACGGTATCCAATGGTGCCGATCCGCGACGTTGTCATTTTTCCATTCACAAAAGTTGCATTCAAGATCGGCCGGGCTAGTTCTGTTCGGGCGCTTGAAGAGGCAATGAATGGCGAACGTGACATCTTTCTCGCGACGCAGCACGATGCGACCGTCGATGAGCCGAACTCCGATCAGATATACACGATCGGAACACTTGGCCGCATTCTGCAGGCCCAGCGTCAGGACAACGGCCAGATAAAGGTCGTGGTTGAAGGGCGTGAGCGCGGTCAGTCGCTGCGAATTGAACAGGACGGCGAGGGGATGTTCTACGCCCATGTCCGCAAGGTAGCGACGACCGACGAATCAGGTTATAGAACTGACGGGCTGCTGCAGAAGATACACACGTTGGTCGAACAGTTTCTTCGCGTTTCGCCCGATGCGTACACCGATGCGCTGCATGCATCGCTACGCGGGATCTCCGCGGCGCAGATCGCGGACTCGATGTCGTCCCACATGCGGATCGCCGTTGACGAAAAGCAGGATCTGCTGGAAACCGTTTCGGTATCCGAGCGGCTTCAGAAATTGATCGACCTTCTTGAGACAGAGATCGAAAAACGCCAACTCGACCGCTCGATCCACTCGCGCACGAAGAAGCAAATGGACAAGCATCAGCGCGAATATTACCTGAACGAACAGATCAAGGCGATCCACAAAGAACTGGGCCGCAAGGACGAAAAGGCGGAACTCGACGATCTGAAAACTAAGATCGAAGAAGCCGGCATGACCGAAGAGGCAAAGGACAAAGCTCTACAGGAACTGTCGCGTCTCGAGGCCATGCCGCCGATGTCTGCCGAGAGCACCGTTTCGCGTACGTACCTCGATTGGCTGATCAACGTTCCTTGGAAAGAGCGTTCGGCTGAGCTGGAGGATCTGACAGAAGCGGAAAAGACGCTAAACGAAGATCATTACGGACTTGAAAAGATCAAGGAGCGAATTCTCGAATTCCTTGCTGTTCGCCAATTGGTAAGTAATCCAAAGGGAACAATACTGTGTTTTGTCGGCGCTCCGGGTGTAGGAAAGACCTCACTGGGTAAATCGATCGCAAATGCGACCGGAAGAAAATTCATGCGGCTTGCCCTTGGCGGCGTTCATGACGAAGCGGAGATCCGGGGTCATCGACGTACCTACATCGGGGCGCTTCCCGGACAGATCGTGCAATTGATGAAACGCGCCGGAACGATAAATCCTGTGATCCTTCTCGATGAGGTCGACAAGCTGGGACGCGATTTTCGCGGCGACCCATCGTCAGCGTTATTAGAAGTTTTGGATCCCGAGCAGAACCATACATTTCGCGATCATTATCTAGACGTCGATTACGACCTTTCGAATGTCTTTTTTATCGCGACAGCGAATGTACTTCACACTATCCCTCCTGCGCTGCAGGACAGGTTGGAGATTTTGCGCCTTTCCGGTTATACCGAACGCGAAAAGGTTGAGATCGCAAAACGGCATTTGATAGCGAAGCAATGCGAGGCCACGGGCATTGACCCGGAAAAAGTGACGATCACTGATGACGGGATACTTGAAACGATCCGGCATTATACGCGAGAGGCGGGCGTCCGAAATCTTGAACGCGAGATCGGTTCCTGCCTACGAAAGATAGCCCGGAAGTTTGTGACCGCTGAGGACCGTGAGAACTTCCGTGTTGTGATTGATGCGGAAAAGGTACGTGAGCTTCTCGGTACGATCCGCTTCCGTAAACAGGATATTGCGCGTAAGAGCGAGATCGGCCTTGTGAACGGCTTGGCGTGGACGGAAGTCGGCGGCGACGTTCTGCAGGTGGAGGCGACCCTGGTGAGGGGCAAAGGCGAGATCACCCTTACAGGCAAACTTGGCGAGGTGATGCAGGAGTCGGCTCGTGCAGCATTGACATGCGTGCGTTCGCGCGCGGAGCAGCTTGGCATCGATTCAGATGATTTCAAGGAGAAGGACCTGCACATTCACGTTCCCGAGGGCGCGATCCCTAAAGACGGTCCTAGTGCGGGAATTACGATCGCTACGGCGATGGTGTCGGCCCTGACCGGAACCGAGGCCAGGCACGATGTCGCGATGACGGGTGAAATTACGCTGCGCGGCAAAGTGCTGCCGATAGGGGGAGTCAAGGAAAAACTGCTCGCTGCACATCGTTTTGGTCTCAAAACCATCCTGATCTCGAAAGAGAACGAAAAGGACCTCGCGGATGTACCCGAGGAGGTGCGAGAGGAGTTGACCATCCATTGCGTCGATACTATCGACGATGTCCTTCAGTTCGCTCTTGAGACTGGGAAGGAGGTCGAAAAGATCGAGACACCGCAACTTTGGGATGTTGACGGCGCGTCGCCTGGCGTCGCGGCGGTCGTTAAGTAGCCCGATCGTGAAGATCATCTCAGCCGAATTCGTAAAGAGCGCCTTCGAAAAGAAGCATTGGACAACCGATGGATTGCCGGAAATCGCGTTTCTAGGACGTTCGAACGTCGGTAAATCGTCACTTCTGAATTCTCTCGTTCAACGAAAGGCGCTGGCTCGGACCTCGAATACGCCCGGTCGCACACAGAGCATTAATTTCTATTTGATCAATGACGCATTCTACTTCGTCGATCTACCCGGGTACGGATATGCAAAGGTCTCGAAATCGATGCGGGCGGACTGGGGAAAAATGGCCGAAGAATATCTTTCGGACCGGGCAAATCTTGTACTTGCTATTCATTTGATCGACTCTCGACATGAACCCACCGATCTTGATCGTCAGCTTAACGGTTGGCTCCTCGAGCACGGATTAACATTTGTCCTGGCCGCGACAAAGGCCGATAAGCTCTCAGCGAATCAATTGAAAAAACAGGTTGGTGTTATAGAAAGGTCGCTGCCCGGCGGGAAGGTGATCGCCTTTTCCTCTGTGACAGGACAGGGAAGGGAAGAGGTGCTGAACGAGATACATCGGTCAATCTGACTTGGCCGGTCCAATCCGCGAAGAAAAGTAAAAATTAGGTTGCTTTCTGTAGGTTTGTGTAGTAATAATTTAGAATCCCTTTTACGCTTTACGTTTCTTGAGGTTTCTCAAGGCTGTTTCGATTGTAGTACTACAAATTAATCCATACTACTATTCTCCACGTCTATTTTTCAGACCTCATTGAAACCTGTTTTCACATTTTCTAATTGGACGAATAGTTCTGACAGCGTGAATTTCTGATCGTCAATTCTTTACAAAACAATGGCTACCACAAAAACTAATCCATCCCGCAGGGCAAGGCCGGAAAAACCCGATGAATCGGATCCCGCAGTAGAAGCACCGGCCAAAGAAGAAGCCGTAACCAGCGACGGTTCTAAGCCGAAGAACGGCTCGGCGAACGGCGGGCTCTTGAACCTTTCCGAACTCAAGGATATGTCGATCAGCGAGCTGACGCATATCGCGAAGGAAATGGGAATCGAGGGTGCGACAGGGCTTCGCAAGCAGGAACTGATATTTAAGGTCCTCGCGGCGCAGACTGAAAAAAGTGGTCTTATATTTTCGGAAGGTGTGCTCGAAACGCTCCCGGACGGCTTCGGATTTCTCCGTGCGCCGGAATACAACTACCTGCCGGGCCCCGACGACATTTACGTCAGCCCATCGCAAATTCGTAAGTTCGACCTGCGCACCGGCGATACCGTCTCGGGTCAGATCCGGCCGCCGAAGGAAGGCGAGCGATATTTCGCGCTGATCAAGGTCGAAGCCATCAACTTCGAGGCCCCAGAGCAGTCGCGCGAGAAGATATTCTTCGATAACCTGACGCCGCTATATCCGGACGAGCAGTTGAAGATGGAGATCGACCCGGAGCATATTGCTGCTCGCGTTCTCGATTTGGTTACGCCGATTGGCAAAGGACAGCGTGCCCTAATCGTTGCCCCGCCGCGGACTGGTAAGACAATGCTGCTGCAAACGGTGGCGAATTCGATCACTGAGAATCATCCCGAAACGACCCTTATTGTATTGTTGATCGACGAGCGACCCGAAGAAGTCACGGATATGCAGCGCTCGGTCAAAGGCGAAGTGATCTCCTCGACCTTCGATGAACCGCCAACACGGCACGTCCAGGTCGCGGACATGGTGATAGAAAAGGCGAAGCGGCTTGTCGAGCACAAACGCGACGTTGTAATTCTGCTTGACTCGATCACGCGCCTTGCACGCGCGCACAATGCGGTCGTGCCGCCCTCGGGTAAGATCCTTTCGGGTGGTATCGATTCGAACGCCCTGCAGCG